>CAYRYK010000023.1:9066-11174 GCA_964428535.1 uncultured Gammaproteobacteria bacterium
CCCCAAAATAAAGCATCTTGAGGTGATTTTTTATAAATTAAAGCGCTAACAAAAGCTGAACCAAAAGCGTCACCAGCGCCGGTTTCGTCGGCTGGTTTAGTATTAATAATTGGAGAATAAAATTGACGAGAGTCAGTAAAAATATAAGCGCCGTCACGACCATTAGTAATAGCAACTAAAGGAAGTTTTTGTTGATGAATTAAACTGAAAAATTTATCATCATCAAATTTGGCATCAAAAAATATTTCTGATTCTTCTTTGTTTAAAAGTAAAACATCAACCATTTTGGAGATACTAGTAATTCGACGACGAGAAGCAAGTTCCCTATTACCCGGATTAAGGCAAATTTTTATATTATTTTCTTTGGCAAAACCAATAATTTTTTCGAGTAAATCTAAATTGCCTTCGAGTGAAGTAATGTAAAACCATTGAGTTTTTTTGATTTTGGACCAGGGAATATGACGAGATTCGAGACGAGTGTCTCCCCGATTGGTTAAAATCGACCGACCGCCATCTTGGTTAATTAAAACGACAGAAAAATCAGTAGTAGCGGATTTCTGAAGAAAAATAAATTGACCGTCAACTTTGTTTTTCTTGAGATCGTCGTAAATAAATTGATTAAGGTAACTTTGACCAATGAGAGAAACACAGCCGGATTTAAGACCTAAACGAGAAAAAGAAACAGCTGAATTGGTGGCTCCCCCACCACTACAAATAAGACTTTGGCTGATTTCATTTTTGGATGAAGGTTTGAGACCGACAATGTTTGGCGTACTAATTAAATCTTTGGATTTAACAAAAATATCAATAGTGGCGGCCCCAATAGAAATTACATCAAACATGAGAATTTATTTTTAATAACTTGTTTTAGATCGTCGATAATTGGATTAAAAAGTTCGTAAATTTTTTCGCTTTTATTTTGAGGTAAATAGTTTTGAAGAGATTTCAAAAATGAAAGTCTAAGATCAGTATTAATATTCATTTTGACAATGCCAAATTTTAAGGATGATTTGACATCAATTTCGGGTATACCGGAGCCACCATGAAGAGTAAAAAACTGATTAGGTAAAACAGAGTTGATTTGCTGAAGTAAATTTAAATCAATTTTTTCGGGTAATTTTTGATTGACACCGTGAAGATTACCAATAGAAATAGCCAACAAATCGGCGTGAGTTTGATTAATAAATTCGACTGCTTGGGTAGGATTAGTAAAACTATCGGGAGAAACCTGCTGATCGACTAAATTAATATGATTAAACTCAGCTTCGATTAAACAATTGGGGACTTGTGACTTTACTTGAGAAATAAACTGAGTAGTTTGAGTAAGATTGGTTTGATAATCAAGTTTAGAACCATCGAAATGGACCATATCGAAACCAAGATGGAGTAAATCGGAAAGACGGTCGGTATTGTCTCCATGATCCATATTTAAATAAATTGGCAGACCTTCGAGACGAGCTTTTTTAACCAACAAAAATAATTTTTCGGCCTGAATAAATTTATCTTCACCAGCGGAAAGTTGAACGATACAAGGTTTATTAATTTCTTTGACAACTGATTCAATTGCCTGAAAAATTTCAAAAGAATCAATATTAAAAGCTGGGATGGCAGTATGATTAGTTTTTGATTCCTGTAAGACTTGAATAAGTGATTTCATTTTAATTTTTTGGCAGCAGCAATTAAATTTTTAACTCCTAAACCATAATGGTCATACAATTCTAAATAATTTTTGGCTGATTGGCCAAATTGATTGTTAACAGCTAAGTGGATAAATTTAGGGCGAAGTTTGGAACTAAGAATTTGAGTGGCAACGAGAGAACCAAGTCCCCCGTTTTGTTGATGATCTTCCAAACAAATTAGTCGACCAGTTTTTTTGAGACTTTTGGCGATAGTATTGAAGTCTAATGGCTTAATAGAAGAGCAATTAATAATTTCGAGAGAAATATTAGGCTTGGATAAAGATAATTGTTCTTGGGCCAACAGAGCTTGGTAAAGAATCGGACCATAACCAATGACGGTAACATCTTTACCTTTTTTGATAATTTGAGATTTACCAATAGTAAATGGCGTTCTAGGATTATTAATAACTGGAGTATCAGGACGAACCA
>CAYRYK010000024.1:0-11069 GCA_964428535.1 uncultured Gammaproteobacteria bacterium
GCTGTTTTATCACCCCATTTATCTTTTACACAAGCTATATAACCAAAAATACTTGATGTTGTACACGTATCACTAGCTGCTCCCAAAGTACCGCTAATTCCGTTTATTGCTGTTAATACGTCAGCAATCGATGTATTTTTCCATTCATCCATTAATGAGTCCATATCATTATTCACATTACTCACCTGAACTCCTAAATTAGTTATTTTAGCCAAAACCGAATCAATACTTGATTGCACCCCTGCCACTTGACCAGAAACACCTGAAACTTGAGTTCCCACATTAGCGATATCTTCTTTATTACTCTTAATTTTTCCAAACAAAGTTGCTGCACTTGCCAAATCACCACTATTACCCACCAAATTTTGCAAACTAATAATATATCCCGAAATAGTTTGCATATCACTATAAGCTGTTGTTGATTTACCGTTATATCCCAATTCACTTATTAATGAAGTCCCTACATTCATCGCCCCATTAGCCGCATCATACAAATTTTGAGCTGTTTTATCACCCCATTTATCCTTAACACAGGCAATTTTACCAAAAACTGTATTAACACTACAACTATCATCGCTTACCCCAATACTCGAATTAACTGTCAAAATTTTATTATAAATATCCAAAATTGAATATGATCCCCATTTACTCAACAAAACCCCAGTCGTTGCCCCAATTGCTGTCATCTTAGTATCCAGTGCTGTCACTTGAGATTCTATATTTTCTACCGTGTTTTTTACCGAAGTTACATTAGTTGCTACACTATCAATACTTTCTTTATTACTCTTAATTTTCCCAAACAAAGTTGCTGCACTTGCCAAATCACTTGATGATCCTACATTTGTATTTATTGTCTGGATATATGTCTTTAAACTTTGTAAATCTTCGTAAGCTGTTGTTGATTTTCCACTATAACTTATTTCACTTCTCAAACTATTAATATTATTCAAAGCTCCATTTGCTGCTGTATATAAAGTATCTGCTGTTTGTGATCCCCACTTATCCTTTACACAAGCAATATTTCCAAACACTGTATTAGTTGAACAGGTGTCTGCAGTTGAACCAATATTTGCATTCAAACCACTAATGTTAGCCAAAATATCCAAAGCCGAATACGACCCCCATTTAGTTACTAAAGTGTCCACCTTGGTTCCCATAGTCCCAATATTGATACTCAAATTAGAAATTTGAGAGCTAATCAAATTAGCTGTATTTTGTACATTCGAAATCCCCACTGATACTTGAGACAAGTCTTTATTATCCGATCCTTTAATTGAAGATATTGCTGTCGATAGGGAACTACCTACACTTTCTATTGTCGCCAAACTGCCTGAATTTAATGTTGCTCCGGTCAAAGTTCTTGTTGAATTTCCCCATATATCGGCAATTAAAGTTCCAAAACCAGTTAACGATCTAGTTGTATAACTCCAGATATCGGCCACCAACGTCCCAAAACTAGTTAAAGTTCTATTAGCGTAACCCCAAACTCCAGTCGGTACATTAGCGATATCTTCTTTATTGCCTTTAATTTTTCCAAAAAGTGTTGGGTCAGATGATAAATCGGCCGATGTCCCCACAGCCGTATTAATTGTATCTACATAAGTTTTTAATGTTTCTATATCTTGGTAAACCGTTGTCGATTTTCCATTGTAATTAAGTTCACTAATAATTGATGTTCCAATTCCTATTGAACTATTAGCCGCATCATACAAATTTTGAGCTGTTTTATCACCCCATTTATCCTTTATACAGGCAATATTTCCAAAGACCGTATTAGTCGAACAAATATCTGCTGTTGTTCCAATATTTACATTAACCGAAGTCATCAAATTCAAAATATCACTTGCTGAATAACTACCCCACTTAGTCAAAAGGGAACCAATATTAGTTGTTATTGTATTAATTTTTGTATCCAACGAGTTAACCTTTGTTTCAATGGAATCAACTGTCGTTTTTACTGCCGCAATATCATCTTTATTGCCCTTAATTTTTCCAAAAAGCGTTGAAATCGACGAAGTATCTCCAGAATTTCCTATTGAAGTATTAATAGTTTCTAAATAGTTTTGAACATTTTCCAAATCTTCATAGACTGTTGTTGATTTTCCACTATAACTTATTTCACTTCTCAAACTATTAATATTATTCAAAGCTCCATTTGCTGCTGTATATAAAGTATCTGCTGTTTGTGATCCCCACTTATCCTTTACACAAGCAATATTTCCAAACACTGTATTAGTCGAACAAGTATCTGATTGATTTCCCAAACTACTTCCAACTCCAATTACTCTATTTAAAATATCGGTTGCTGAATAAGTACTCCATTTGGATAGCAATGTTCCCACATTGGTAGTTAATGTATCTATTTTTGTATCCAAAGAATTTACTTTAGTTTGAATTGCTGCTACTGATGTTTTAATTGTTGATATATCATCTGGCATTGATCCATAATCAGTCAAATTTCTTGTAGAATTTCCCCAAACACCACTCGCCAAATCAGTCACTGATATATTTCCTGGGTCAATCCTAAAAGTCTTGTCTACACACATATATTCTGTTGTCCCAACCCCTATAGTACAACACATTTCTGTCGGATAAATCCCATTAATCTGGTTAGTAGTATCCACTGTATAGGAATACCAACCATCAGATGTCCCAATCGACATGTTAACACCATTTAAAAATACTGTTCCATCTGGTTTTCTACTCGTCAAATTACAAGTAGCGTTAGTATTTATTGGCGTAAAATCATCGTTTCTTAAAAAATCACCAACCGCACAACTACTATCCTGTTTGCAGACTTGATATTCTACTGCCTCAACTGGACCAAGATTAGCGACCCAAAACACCCCCAACAACAACACCACTACCTTCGTAGTTATCTTCTTCCACATTTATTTTTTTTAAAAAACTATCAATCTTTCTTCTTAGTTGTTTTTTTTTCCTTTTCTTCACCTTTCATTGCTGAAGAAACCTCTTTAATTGCCTGAGTTATTCCTTTAGCTAATTCTGGTAATTTTTTTGGTCCAAAAATAACCAAAAGAACCACTGCTACGACTACAATTTCTGTAGTACCTATTCTTTCAAAACCAAACATATTTTTTTTAACTAATAATCTTTATTTAATAATAGAGCAACTTCAAACAAAAGCCAAAGGGGGACTGTCAGTAGTGTTAAAGAAATAATATCTGTCGGTGGCATTAAGACCGCAAAAATAATTATTGCTGCATACACATATTTCCTTTTTTTTACTAAAAATTTTCTAGTAATTAATTTCATTCTAATCAAAATTGTTACAAAAACTGGAATTTCGAATACTATCCCCATCAATACCGCTGTTACCACTACTTGAAAGAAAAAAGTTTGAATATCCCAAATATTATTTACATTAAAACTTTTAGAAAATTCTGAATACATAGTAATTACAAATTGAGTCACCCAAGCACCAAAAACCATTCCACTCAAAAACAAAACAGCACTAATTGGTAATAATTTTTTAATTATTTTATATTCATTCTGATTAAAAGCCGGTTTAATAAAGTTAATCATTTGATAAATAAATATCGGTAAAATAGCCAAAAAACCGCATATTAGTCCAGTATGTACTGATAAATCTATTAATTGAGCCGGCGATGTCATCACTACGTTAACACCTGAAAAATTAAATATCTTTAAAAAAAACGTCAAAATCTTATTACTAAAAATTAGGCCTAATACCCCAGCAGCCAAAAAAATTATCACCAATCTTACTATTCTCGATCTAATTTCGTCCAAATAAACTAAATATTCTTTTTTAACCAAATTATCTTTATTCACCATTAAAGTTTCAAATAAAACTTATTAGTAATTCTTTTTGCTAATTGACCATCACTCAAAACAATTGTTTCTGGTACATCAACGACAGAAACTAACAATGTTTCCAAACACAAACACCCCTGGTTTGAATTTGTTTCCATTAAAATATCATCTGGTGAGTTTAATACCAAACCTTCAGGTAGTTCGACCAAAAAATTCTGAATATCTCCATCACCAAAAACAATATCGTTTAATGACATAAACTAAAGAAGAGTCAATAATGCTCTAACTTTTATATTGTCGCCTAAACTTACTGGAGTAAAACGAATATAAGTGTTATCGTTTGTCAAATCATTAGTATTAAATGCTGTCCAAGTTGTTCCTCCATTAATTGATTTTTCCCAAGTTCCACTTTGCTTAACACTATCATCATCAACTAATGCTCCGCCACCATTAACTGCGTCGTACAACCTAATTCTCAGTGTTGGTACTGTTGCTCCAAAAGCTGTAGAAAATCTCCAAGCAAAACGTTTATCAGTTTGGCTACTATTAGCCACTGATGGTTGAAAGTGAGAGTCTGTCGATAAATCTTCATAAACTATTCCAGCAGAAAACAACCGAGCAGGAACACAAATATCAGATATACACTTAAATTCAAACATTAATTGTATCTGATCACTAGTTCCAACCCCAGATAAATCATTTCCATCTGGAATTAATGTCCACGATCCAGAGTTATCGTTAATTCCAGAAGTTCTGTAATATGTCCTAAAAGGATCACATGGCTTACCTAAATTTACACTACCCTGAAAAGCGTCACGTATTGCATAAAATCTTTTAAACTGACTATTATTCGGACAAGAAAAAACCGGAGAAATTAATCTTTGTCCGGTTATCGAGGCATATTGCCAATCAGCCCCAACTGGAGTAATGTGTAACAAATTCGTTGCCGCTGTAGTTCCAACACTAGCTAAATACAATATTCCTCCCTCTCCCCAAGGTGACTGTTGAGTTGCTAATATACTTGGATGAGGCACTGTTCCAGAATCTACACTTGACTGATCAATTTGTTTATCGTCAACCAAAAAAATATGGTCCATCGGATCACTCGTATTATTAAATTTAGTTATATAACTTCTTGCTCCAGCTGAACCCGAAGATACCACTATTAATCTATCCAAAGTATCAGCAATTTCTACACAAGCTAAAGCACCATTGGCACCAAAAGTTGAAGTTCCTCCTGGGGGTATTTCCACCATTGTATAATCAATCCAAGTTGTTGAACTATCAGAAATACTACTTATTTTTGCACAATAAATTCTACTTGTCGTTACAAAATATAAAGCCGGAACCCCAGTTGCTGGCCCATGGTTCAAAGTTCCATATCGACAATTATTTGTTTGCGAGACAGTACCCGTCACAGCCTGACTACCTGTCTTAAATATTAAAGTTGTTGTATCTTTACCAGAACTTAAAGTTAAAGATTTTCTAATATTATATTTGTAAACACTGTAATTTCCTGCCGACGGTGTATTTAACACATAAAAATCTTGATTTTGCCAGTCTGTTTTTGGAACCAAACCCGAACCGGATGCACCGATATTTGTCACTGTACCAGCATCGGCCAACCAATAAACAGCTCTAATATTATCTACTGTCGTTGCTGCTGGTATTGTTGTTCCAACTGCCGTAAATATATCTCTGTTTAAACCTTTCGTTAAGAAAACTCCGCCATTCGTTGTTGTCGCATTTGTTGTTACTGTTATACAACTTAAGTCTTCTATTACATAGCTAGTTCCAGAAGATAAAGTTGGTCCAGTATTTGTTAAAGTAATCGAAGTATCACTTCCGATAGCTGAAACATAATACCAAACACTAATTTGTGTTGGATCTATTGAACCAAAACCAATTCTACAACCAACTGACATTCTATCTGTTACCCAACCTGTACCAGATCCGGTTACAGCTGTTCCTGACACACTTACAGTCCCTGTAGTGTATTTGTTATACAACATTCTTAAACTTCTAATAGTATGATTAGTTGTTGTTGGATAAGTTAATGTAATTAGACCAATATACCCCCATGCACAACTCGTTCTATTGTAGGTATACATAATAATTTTCCTCGTCGCTGCTGCAGTGCTGTTATCAGCCAAAAATACCCAATCAACTTCATCTGACCATCTAATCACATGTGGATAAATTCCAGGATATCCTGATGATTCAAAGGGTCTGGCTACACTAGGCACCACTGGCCCTATAAAAGGTATTGCTCCAATATCAGATCTTTTCTTTATCAAAGATCCCGCACTCCATTTACTTGGATCATAATTTGCTATTAAACCCAATTCCTCTGTTGCTGTATGTTCAACCGCTAATCTTGCCATAAAAAATTATAACCTAAAAGGTTTCTGCAAAACTTTTAAAATTACTATCAATAATTCTATCTTCCCAACCGGCAGTGTAATTTGACGCACCCTTATAATAAGAGAAAGAATTGTTAACATTATTTACTCGCATGATATACCATTCACCATCTCTATTGGTAAACCCAAAATAATTATTCGCTACATTTTCTTCTATATTAGCTATAACATAACCATCCAGAGGTGAATTAGTCGCCGGATCAACCTTTTGCCCTTTAGAATTAGTTAAAGATAAACTATTGGGTCCTAAATTACTTCCAAAGAAAGCTGCACTTGCTGTTTTTTTGCTCAACAAAAACATCACCAAACTGGCTACACCGCTTCCTGCCAAAAATTTCAAAAAATTTCTTTTTGAATAATCAATTATCTTTCCGTCAATTTCCGCCTCTTCTTTTTCGCTAATCTTTTCTTCAACTATTTTTTTATTATTTTTACTCTCTTTTATTTTTGTCTTTAATATTTTTCCCAAATAAATCGGTAATGGCAATAACATTATTACCAATAGTCCGTGACTCCAGCTTTTTATTGCCAAAATATCCACTATTAACAAAATCAATCCTAAAAATACTCCATATATTAACAAAATACTGTCTAATATTTTTTTATTTTTAAATACTCGAGTGAAGTACAAAAACATCGGCGCCAGCAACCACATAAACCAAAAATTAATTCTATTCATTGCACTAACTACACTTAAAACCATCAAATAACACACCAATACTAGGTTATATATCCACCACAAAACCGACAACACTTTCTTCACTCTAGAAGATATCATTAACTAATTCTACTATATAAGCCATTTTTAAATATTCTTAAATCATTTCAGTTTTCCTTAAGTTTAAACCGTATAATTTCTATTACTTATTATTAATTAATTAATCTATGTCCGAAAAAGAAAACAAATATAAAAAATTTATCCTCCCTGTCAGTTTATCCATTGTTTTTTTAATCATTGGTTTTTCTTCTGGTGTTCTTTATCAAAAAAATCAACTTAAAAAGGCTTTTGGTAATCGTGTTGGTCAATTCCAAATGGGTGAAGGTATGGGTAATCGTACTGGTGGCCGCAATAATCAAAATGGTCAAGGTAGCGGTGCTGGTCTTCGTAACGGTACTGGTTCAGGTGCTATATTCGGTGAAGTTACCAAAATTGATGATACTTCTATTACTATCAAAACTGTCGATGGTAGCTCCAAGATTATTTTAATTTCCGATTCTACTGCTTTTAATAAATCTGCTTCAGTGACAAAAACTGAATTAAAAGTTGGTTCTCAAGTCCGAGTTGATGGCACTACTGATACCAACACTGGCAGTGTTACCGGTAAATCTATTGAAATTGATCCCGCCCGCAACGGCCAAAATCAAACCACCCCTACCCCACAACAATAATTCAAACCTCCAACCCATCTTGGATGGGTTAAAAAAACAAATTTCCCCTCCTTTTCTCAAAGGAGGGGACTAAGGGGTAGATTTAAATTTGTTTACTCCGCCTTTACCGTAATTTTCTTTGGCTGAGTTTTTGGCGATTTAGCAAAAGCAATTGTCATCATCCCATTTTTACATTTTGCTTCTGGCTCAACCCCATAATCAATGTCACCTGGTACTGCTACTTGATATACAAATGATCGACGTGATTGTCGAATCATTTTTTTCTTTTCTTCTTTTTCGTTTACTTCAGCTCTTATCGACAATACTCCTTTATCAAAAGTAATTTCCACATCTTTCGGTTCAATTCCTGGTACTGCTGCCTCTACGTAAACATTTTTTTCATCCTCCGATATTGATAAACCTCCATTATTATTTGAGGTAATCAAATCGTCGTTCCACCATGAATCTGGTTCATTATCAAACCATGGTGACATTAATAATCTTTTTGGAATAAGCATGTTCATAAAGTCTCCTTATTTGATTAATTATTAATTAGCAATACTATACATCGACTGCTAATTAGTGTCAAGATAGAATTTATTTACCCACAGATACCAGCAATTTTGCCCGACTCCATTTTTTACATTTCTCGCATTTCAAATATTTTCTATTAACTAAATTCAAAGTATAAAATTCTTTAAAAAAGTTGATTTGTTGTTTATGACCACATTTATCGCATTCATAACCAAAATATTTACAATGCCAATTAACTATCCATATCAATAATCCCAACAACACTACAATCCATAAAAACATTAAGCCATTTTCCAATAGCCAAATCGCCGCTGTTATCTCAATTACCACAAAAATTATTAATCTCCAAATAACTTCCCAAACATCTTTTAATCCTACTTTTCTGTATTTCATTAATTAAACTATAATCCTTTTATGTCATATCCTCAAATCCATGTTCGGCTCAGAATGGTTATTATCAAAAACGGTAAAGTTCTCCTTACTCACAACAAAAATAAAAATTATTATTACTATATTGGTGGTCACTTAGAATACGGTGAAACCATTTTAGATGGTTGTATTCGGGAAATTAAAGAGGAATGTGGCCCTGATACCGAATTTACTTTTCAAAAAATTCTTTACATCCGCGATCATCTTCTAAATCTCAAAGATCATGGTCAAGATGAACATAGTGTTGAACTTTTTATTTTAGGTGATGTCAACAAATTTGAAGAATTAGAACAGTGTCTCGATCCTCAACATCCCGACGGTCAAGTCTGCTCTACCTGGCTTGATCTAAACAATTTACCCGACAATCTTTTACCCAAAGGTCTAACCCCAATTCTTTTAGCCGACTACAAAAACAATTTTCCTGAATCTGGTAAATACCTTGGCGCGATTTATTGATATATCTGAAACTTAATTAATCTTTTTCCACTTCAACCTCAATGAGTTGGTGACTACCGACACACTACTCAGCGACATTGCCATTCCAGCAAAAATTGGATTTAGCTTAATCCCCCAAATTGGGTAGAGAAGTCCGGCTGCAATTGGTATGCCTATCAAGTTGTAAATAAACGCCCAAAATAAATTTTCTTTAATTGTTTTTAAAGTAATTTTTGATAATTTCCAGGCCTTTTTTACTTTACTAATATCACCTTTCAAGATAGTTATTTCTGACGATTCAATGGCAATATCAGATCCATTACTCATGGCTATTCCTACATCTGCCTGTACTAATGCTGGTGCATCATTAATTCCATCTCCCACCATGGCAATTTTCCGCCCCATCATTTCTCTCATATATTTAATTTCATTCGCTTTTCTCTCCGGTGTCATATCCGACATTACATTATTCAATCTCGCTTGTTTAGCCATAAAATTTGCCGCTCTCATTTTATCTCCGGTCATCATTATTACTTGAATTTCTTGGTCTTTAAAATCATCAATTACTTCCGATACTCCATCTTTTACTATGTCACTAATTCCTATTTGACCCACCAATTTTTTATCAATTTTTATATCAATTACTGTTTTACCTACATGCTCCCATTCTTTATTCCCTTTTTCCGATTTTAAAATTTCCACTATTTGGTTTTTAATTTTTCCTTTTACTCCTACTCCAATTGTCGCCAAAAAATCACCACATTTTATTAAATCTATCTTTCTTTTTTTTGCCTCATCTAATATTGCCAAAGCTAACGGATGTTCCGACATTTTTTCTATCGAAGCCGCATATTTTAATAAATCATTTTCTAAATATCTTTTATCCAGTACTTTTATGTCGGTTACTACTGGTTCACCCTTGGTTATTGTTCCAGTTTTATCAAAAACTATAGTATTAATTTTGGCTAAGTTTTCTAACCCAGAAGCATTTTTAATTAAAATTCCCATCTCCGCTCCTCGACCCACTGCTGCAATTATTGCCGTTGGTGTCGCCAAACCCAAAGCACAAGGACATGCCACCACTAATACTCCCACCATTGATGTTATTGCCATTGATAATGATCCAGCCAATAACCACCCAACAAAAGTTAACCCAGCAATTACCAATACTATTGGTACAAAAACCGCCGAAATTTTATCCGCCATTTTTTGAACTGGTGCTTTTGAATTTTGAGCCTCTTCCACAATTTTTATAATCTGAGCCAACACTGTTTTTTCTCCTACTTCAGTCGTTTTTATTTTTATAAATCCTTGTTTATTAATTGTTGCTCCAATCACTTTGTCACCTATTTTTTTATCCACTGGTACCACTTCACCACTAATCATTGACTCATCTATTGAAGTATTTCCTTCCACAATAATTCCATCCACTGGAATTTTAAAACCTGGCTTAATCAAAACTATATCTCCCGTTTTAACCTCTTCCAGAGCAATTTCTATTTCCTGATTATTTCGCCATACCAAAGCTGTTTTTGCTTGTAATCCAAGTAATTTTTTAATTGTTTCCCGAGTCCTTTCTTTTGATTTACTTTCCAAATATTTTCCCCAAGTTACAAATCCAATCACCCCAATTACTGCGTCAAAATAAACCATTTTGGGTAAATTTAATTTAATTAAAATTTGTGGGTAAATCATTATTATGGTGCTGTACACAAATGCTGTTCCAGTTCCAATTCCGATCAGTGTGTCCATATTAGCTATTCCTCTTCTGACAAAATTTATTATCCCCATCAAAAACGGTTTTCCTACTAATACATAAAAAAAAGTTGCTATTCCCAATAATATCCAATTCCAAATTTCCGGATTAATCGGTAAAGAGGGTAGTCTTGGCCAAATTAGTGCTAACAAATCTCGCATTACTAATACCAAAATAAAAATTAATATTGGCAAAATTAACCATATTTTTATTTTTTCAAAAGTTTTTTCACTTTCATTAATTTCCTTTCCTAAATCTACTTTGTAACCGGTTTTTTCTATTTCTTTATAAATTTTATTTTCCGAAATTTTAGTTTCATCAAAATCTAC
>CAYRYK010000025.1:0-10410 GCA_964428535.1 uncultured Gammaproteobacteria bacterium
GAGTCTATAGCTCAGTTGGTTAGAGCGCTTCGTTGACATCGAAGAGGTCAGAGGTCCGAGTCCTCTTAGACTCACACTTTTCATTTGACTTTAAATTTTCCCTTGATAAAATCAAACCCGTGACTTTGTTCGTTCAAGTCCAGCTCGTTGAAAACAATATTTTCTACCAATAAATAATCCAGACAAATGCGTCTGAATTATATACGAAAGGGGAACTATCCATGAGACAGGTTGTTGCTATCCTTGGAAACATTATCGACAACACGGTATTAACCATCCAGATTATCGTCCTGCTCATTCTCTTTCTCATCGCCTACCCATTTTGGGTAATCATTTACTTATTCGCAGGACAATTTGTTCTGTACAGACTGCCAAGTTGCGACTTCCCAGATTAATCAAATTATTCAACGAGTCCCTAACCCCACATTTATTTAGTTGACATTTGTGTCAATTTTTTAAGTGTGGGGTCAGATTTTATTCTATTTTATATCCTATAACATTGACATTATGGTCATTTTTTGATATAATGCGCCATATAAATCCAATTCTGGTTTTTGCACCAAAAGTTGGGTTTATAGTCCTTTAACAAGTTGGAGTAAATTCAAAGAATCCGATTTGGGAATAATTTTTATTTCCAGTTTGGATTCTTTGAATTAAAAATAATATGGTATGGAGGGTGTATACATGGAACGGAACTCTTTTCTTACTAAGTCCTGGAGACAGGTGATCTTCGGTGCTTTGAAGATTATGCTCTGTATTAATCTTCCAATCGCCATAGGAACGATCGTTTTGCCGAAGGTCGGTAACGTAGTCATTGGTGAGATACTGAAGTTCCCGAGTCAGATAGGATTCGTTCAAGGCGCTTGTTTGAACATTTTAATCAGTGCCATGGTCTTCGATGTCTTCTTTTTTTGGGAAGGTGTCAGGGCCGGTTTCAAGACTTGGATCCCGAAGATGATTAAGAACTTAGTCGTCGCCGCCGGAGCATTTTTTGTCTCGGTGGCAATCATCTACATCTTGTGGGACAAAGCCGTCGTTGGCTTTGAGTTCTTGTCGCCAAAGATTGGTTTACAAGACGCCCTATGGCTCGCTATACCAATTCGCTTAGTAATTGCACTTTATAAGGTGATTACGGGGGGGCTTTCGGCTATTCACACCGTCAACGACGAAGAATTCGAAAGCGGGAAAGACAAGCCCAGATACAGACGCCACCCCAGCCACATCCCTCCACAGATACGTTCTGAAGAACACCGCCACCAATAACTCCAACCGCCCAACCTGAACCCTCACGCACACGCAAGTGTGGTACTGCAAAGTACTGTCGTGGGGGTTTCTGTTTATCCCTAAACTTATGTTATACTTTCACCAAATATGAAAAGTGTTTTTACTTTTGTCACTACTTTAACTATATAGCCCAAACAGGGCAATTTTGTTTCGTCCTCTTTGGGCAGTTTCAACCCCTTTTTCCTGTTAGAATAAATAGGATTAATTACTTTTTACTTTAAACTTTTTACTTTTAACTAAAAAAAATATGTCTTCAGAAAATCAATCAAAATTACATCAAATTCGCCACTCTGCCGAACACGTCTTAACTCAAGCCATGCAACATCTCTATCCTAATCAGTTTATTATGGCTATGGGTCCAGCCACCGACGACGGTTTTTATTTTGACTTCGAATCAGTTGGTGATTTCAAAATCAGTGAAGAAGATTTTTCCAAAATCGAAGCCGAAATGTCTAAAATTGTTAAACAAAATTTACCTATAGTTAGAGAAGAAATTACACTTGACCAAGCCAAAAAAATGTTTAAATCCAATCCTTATAAAATGGAATGGCTCAACTCTATTCAAGATAGGGGAGAAGTGATTACCATTTATAAAACTGGTGATGATTTTGTCGATCTTTGTGCTGGTCCACATGCCGAATCCACTGGCGAAATTAAAGCTTTTAAACTTTTGTCTATCGCTGGTGCTTATTGGCATGGTGATGAAAAAAATAAAATGCTTACCCGTGTTTACGGCACTGCTTTTGAATCTCAAAAAGAATTAGATAATTATCTTTTCTTTATTGAAGAAGCCAAGAAACGAGATCACCGAATTTTAGGTCAAAAATTAAAAATATTCACCATTTCTAAACTTGTTGGTGCTGGACTACCTTTACTTCAACCAAAAGGGATGATTATTCGCCAAGAAATTGAAAAATATTTATGGAGTCTTCACCAATCAAAAGGTTATTCACGCGTTTGGACACCACATTTAGCCAAAGAAGATCTTTATATTACTTCCGGCCATGCCGAAAAATTTGGCGATAACTTATTTAGGGTTCAAGGCAAAGAAGAAAAATTCTACCTTAAACCTATGAACTGTCCTCATCATATGCAAATTTTTGCTGATAATCAGTTTAGTTATCGCGATATGCCAGTTCGTTATTTTGAACCAGCTACTGTTTATCGTGACGAAAAAACCGGTGAACTCTCAGGCCTTACTCGCGTTCGGTCTATTACTCAAGACGATGGTCATTTATTCTGCCGAGTTTCTCAACTCGAACAAGAAATTTCTACCATTGTTTCCATCATTAAAGAATTTTTTACTACTTTTGGCATGATGGAAGACTATTGGGTCAGACTTTCTGTTCGCGGACCCAATGGTAAATACATGGGTTCTGACGAAGTTTGGGAAAAAGCCGAATCCGCTCTCAAAACTATTTCTGAAAAGAATAATTTACCTTACAAAATCGGTATTGATGAAGCCGCTTTTTATGGTCCTAAACTCGACTTTATGTTTAAAGACGCCCTCAAACGTGAATGGCAACTTTCTACCATTCAATGTGATTTTAATTTACCCGAAAGATTCGATCTTTCATTTATAAATGAAAAAGGTGAAAAAGAGCGCCCAGTGGTTATTCATCGAGCTATTTCCGGTTCCCTTGAACGATTCATGGGTATTTTAATCGAACAATTTGCTGGTGCTTTCCCAACTTGGATTTCTCCAGTTCAAGCTGAAATTATTCCTATTACTGACAAACAAGCCGATTACGCTCAAAAAATCAAACAAACTCTTCAGCAAAAAGATATTCGAGTCGAAGTTGACGATAAAGCCGAAACCATGCAAAACAAAATTCGTAATGCAGCTGCCGAAAAAATTCCTTATATGATCATTATTGGTGGTAGGGAAGAACAAAATGGTACCGTTTCTATCCGTCAACGTGACGGTCAAGATTTAGGTGTTATGCCACTTGACGATTTTATTAATCAACTTCAAGACCAAATTACAAAAAAGGCCTTAAATTTGATAAAATAATCAATAATTAAAATTTAACCTTAAATTGAGTAGTTTTAGAAACAAAAACACAAATCAAAAGTTTTACAAAATCAACCAGTATATTACTGCGTCTGAAGTCAGACTTTTAGATGACCAAGGTAAACAAATTGGTGTTATGCCTCTTTCTCAGGCCAGATCTATGTCTTTTGACACTGGTTTAGACCTAATCGAAATCAATGGTAACGCTAATCCTCCGGTCATTAAGCTCATTAGTTTTTCTAAATTTAAGTATCAAGAAGCTAAAAAGATTCAATCCGAGAAAAAAGGTATTAAGGGTGGAGAACTAAAAGAAATTCAAATGAGCCCAAACATAGGCCAAAACGACTATCAAATCCGTGTTGATAAAGCCAAAAAATTTTTAGCTACTGGAAATAAAATCAAATTAAGTATAAAATTCCAAGGTCGTCAAATGAGTCATCAGCAATTTGGCCATGATTTAGTCGCCAAATTCAAATCCGACCTTAACGAAGTAGCTGCCGCTGAAGGCGAAGCTAAACTCATTGGGAAAAGATTAATGATTACATTTACTCCTTCCAAAAAGAAGGTAACTAACAATGAAGAAACAAAGTAAAAAACTCAAAGTCAGAAAGTCGATTTCCAATCGATTTGAAGTCACCAAAAACGGTAAAGTTTTGCGTATGTCATCTTTTAACCGACATTTACGCCGTAAGAAAAGCAAAAAACAACTCCGCCGACTCAAAGGCAAACAAGTTGTTGAAGGTGCTTTAGCTATCAAAGTTAAAAAACTTTTAGGTCAATTATAATATAAATTAAAAGTTTCCCTTTTTAAGGGAAAAACCGGTTTATCCGGAAAGGGTTTAAATTAAAAATTTAAAAATAAATAAATTATGCGAGTTAAAACTGGAACAGTCCGAAGAGCTGGTCACAAAAAAGTCTTAAAAGCCGCTAAAGGTTTTTGGATGACCCGCCACAAGCGATATAAAGTTGCTCATGAAGCCGTTATGCACGCTGGCAAATACGCTTTTGCTGGTCGCCGACTTAAGAAACGCGATCTTCGTCAATTGTGGATCGTCCGTATTAATGCTGCTTTAAAACCTTTTGATATCCGCTATTCAGCTTTTATCAAAATGCTTAAAAATCGAAACATTACTCTCGATCGTAAGGTCTTAGCTGATCTTGCTGTCAGTAATCCAGAATCGTTTAAGGCCGTAGTTGAATCGGCCAAAAACTAAAATTTAGGTCGTTTCAACTACAACCCCGCAGCAGCGGGGTTTTTTGTTATTTCAACATATTAATAAATTAGGTACAATAAAGCGAAACCAAAAATATGGACCAAACATTAGAAAAATTAAAATCTGAATACTTTTCTAAAATCAATTCCATCAATAATTCCACTGATCTGGAAAATATTAGAATTGAAATTTTTGGCCGCAATGGCAAAATCAATCAACTTTTCTCTGAAATTAAAAACGTTGCCCCCGAAAATCGTAAACAATTTGGTGCCGATCTTAATCAACTCAAAACAGAATTAGAAAATAAATTAAAAGAGAGAAATATTTCTCCCCTTCATCAAGGGGAGATGTCCGAAGGACAGAAGGGTTTCGAAAATAAAAATATTCATTCGCTACCAAAAATTGGTCATCTTCACCCTGTTACTCAAACCGAACGCCAACTCAACGAAGTTTTCCGTAAATTAGGTTTTTCTGTTTATAATAGCCCTGAAATAGTCACCGATGAATTTAACTTCGAACGTCTTAATGTTCCACCAGAACATCCCGCTCGCGACATGCAAGACAGTATTTATATCAAAGAACCGGAATATCTTTTACGAACTCAAACATCAGCTATTGAAAGCTATCTTTTAGCTCAAAAAAAACAAGATTTACCTATTCGAGCTGTTTGTCCTGGTAGTGTTTTCCGAAACGAAAAAGTTAATCGTTCCAATCATTTTGTTTTTCATCAATATCAAGCCGTTGTTGTCGATAAGGGGTTAACTATGAAAGATCTTATCGGCACTATCAATCTCATGTTTAAAACTCTTTATGGTGACGATGTTGTTGTTCGCTATCGCTGCAAATATTATCCTGAAGTTGAACCAGGTGTCGGTCCTGACATGCAGTGTTTCAATTGCCATGGAAAAGGTTGTCCACTTTGTAAATACGCTGGTTGGATTGAAATGGGTGGTAGCGGCATGATTCATCCTAAAGTTTTGCAAGCCGCTGGTATAGATCCTAATATTTGGTCTGGATTTGCTTTTGGTATGGGTCTCGACCGTTGGACCATGGCTCAAAAAAATATTAAAGACATTCGAACCCTCATGGGTGGCAATTTGGCTTACAAACCCAATGAAAAATAAAAAAATAAAAAATATAATAAATAAAATTTTGTCCCGCCCTGTCAAGGGAGGGGTTCGGGGAGGGTTTGTCTTATGAAATTAATTTATTCTCACTTACAAAAATTTCTTCCTGATTTAAAAGTTGAACCACAACAACTTCGTGACGACCTCACCATGATTGGTCATTTCACCAACTATTTTGAAGAAATTGATGGTGAAATTGTTTTTGACTTAGATATCAAAGTAAATAGGGGAGATTGCCTTGGTTATTACGGTCTTGCCCGTGATTTAGCTGTCTTCTATCAACTCAATCTTCAGACTCCATTTTCTCAATCAATTAATTCCACATCAAAATTATCAACTCTTCCCATCAAAATCGAAACCGACAATGTCAAAAGAGTCATGGCTCTAAAAATTTCCGGCCTCAAAAACCAAACTTCTCCTCAATGGCTCAAAACTTTCATTAAATGCCACGGTACTAATCCGGTTAACTTTATCGTTGATTTAACCAACTACATCATGTTTATGTATGGCATTCCTAGTCATGCTTTTGATATCCGCAAATCCGGCGAAAATTTAATCTGGCAAATGAATCCCAATTTCTCGGAATTTACCAGTCTTGATGGTTCAGTTCTCAAACTTAATTCAGATATTTTAATGATTAATAATTCCGATAAACCTCTCAGCTTAAGTTTTTGGGGTGGGGAAGCCTGTGCCATTGATAACGACACTACTGACATTATTATTGAAATTGCCATTTATAACCCCGCCACAGTTCGTCAAAACAGTCGAAATTTAAAAGCCGTTACCGAAGCCGGCACTCGACTAGAAAAATATCTTGATACAGAAACAATTCCTACTGCGTTCAACGCTTTAACTAATTTAATTTTAGAAAATTGTTCCGGTCAGATTAATTCTCAACTTTTCGATTTCTATCCTCAAAAAATTAATTTACCTCAAATAGAATTAAATTTAAACAAACCTTCAGAAGTTTCAGGAATTGAAATCCCTAATGATTTTGTTGTAAGTTGCTTAACCAAACTTGGTTGTGAAATATCAAATACAAATCAAAACAGTCTGCTTTGCAGACCACCTTCTATTCGCACTGATATTTCTCTAGAAGCTGATTTGGTTGAAGAAGTTGTTCGTTTTTGGAATTACAAAAATATCCCCATTGACCAACCAATTACATTTAAAGAAGTTGCCGATATTACTCCGCCAGAAATTTATCTGATTGATCAATTAAAAGATAAATTAGTTGAGCTTGGTTATGACGAAGTTCTTACCTGGCCATTAGTTACACAGCCAACTGACGAAAAAACCGTTATTAAAACTCAAAACAGTATTAACACCGAGGCTATTTATTTACGCCAAAGTTTAATCCCTTCACTTATCCAACAACTCGATCAATATTCCCGCTATAAATTAACCAATTGTCAATTTTTCGAAATCGGTAAAATCTTTTCTAAAGCAGGGGATAAATATATCGAAAAAAATGCCTTAGGCATTTATCACTTCAACCCTCAACAACTACTTTCTGACATTGAAAAATTAAATTTAAAAGCTGAATTGATTCAGAACAATTTTGTCGAAATTATTCTTGATGATTTACCAAAAACCCAGAAATATATTCCTCAAACTACCATCAATCATGCTTATGAACTGACCTCTCAAATCATTACTCTAGACGCCAATATTACTTTAGACAATCAAGAAGAACCAGAAAATCTTATCAAGAAATACTCACAAATCATTGGCGACCAATATCTATGGGAAATCATCATTACTGATATTTATCACGATGCTAAAACCGATAAATATCGCTACACTTTCCGGGTTTCTTATTTCAATACTGACGACAAAACCGCCAAAGATCTTCACCTAAAATCATTCGGTCTAAAATAAACAATTCCACAGTACCCTTACGAAGGCAGGAAAATAGTCTTAATAAGACTAAGATATAATCCGTATTACTTTTATATCAAAAATAACAGTTTGAATTATTAGCAGACATACAAATAGACTGCTAACCAGGGATATTTTTCAAAATTAACCTAAAGATAGGGGATTATTGAGTAGAAGTTGCCGTCGGTGCTAAAGTTGGTGTTGCTGTTGGAGTCACGCTACCATCCCAAGGAGTATTCACTCCAATTTTTGACTCTCTTTCTTGACTGTGACCATCTCGATCTGTTGCTCTAACTTTAATTGTATGAGGACCATTATCTAACGTTAAGCTCATTTCAAATGGTCTCTCTGTCCATGTCTTCTTTTCTACTCCATCTACCCACAATTTAACTTCAGTAATTTTCACTACCGAATTAGTTGTAATCTTTACATCAAAAGTATTACCCACCGTCGATTGATGTGCTGGACTATCAATTCCCACATTCACCATACCATCAGTCCGGCAATAACCTGTTGGTGGGTTATAAATATCTTTATTAGACTGCTGACTAACCCATGTATCAATTCCTTCCTGCCATCTATTTTTACCATCAGTTGACACTAAATCATCTTCTTTGAGGGAAAAATATTCTTTTTCATCATAATTACTACTAACCACATCATCTGGAGTGGCTAAACCTGTTGTCCCTTTACAAACTTTAAGTTTTAGATGAATTGGATCTGACACAGTTGGTTGAGTTCCATCAATAAAATATTCTGCTTTACTTGGGAATCCATCATGAGCTGGATAACCAGAGACTTTATCAACTTCTACTGAAACAATTTTATTTGGTATTGAAAAATCAACCTTAGACAGTTTTGGCAGTTCATATTTCATAATCTTATTCCAAATTGGAGCTGCACCTGACACACCAGAAACTATGTTTCCCATCGCTGTATTGTCATTATTTCCTACCCAAACCGCCGCCAACAAATTTGGCGACCAACCAACAGTCCAATTATCTTTTTTATCATTAGTCGTACCAGTTTTAGCCGCTACTTGATAACCCGAAATAACTAAAGAATTAACTGCCCCAAACGTCATTTCTCGAGCTGAATTATCAGACAAAATATTTGACATAATAAATGCCTCTTGTTCTGTCATTACTTTTTTACCATCAGCTTGTTTATACTCTTCCAATACCCGGCCATCTTTATCTTCCACTTTTAATATTCCTATTGGATCCATCTTTAAACCTTTATTAGCAAAAGCAGTATAAGCCGAAGCCAAATCGATCATCTTAACTTCAGCTCCACCTAAAGTTACTGCTAAACCAAATCTCGACAAATTTTCTTGAGTTGGTTCCAAAGTCGACAAACCCATATCATAAGCCAACGACAACATATTTTTTACTCCTACAAATGCCAAAGTTTTTACTGCTGTCGTATTAATAGAATTTCCCAAAGCGTTTCTTAAACTCATTGGGCCATTATATTTACCAGTATAATTTTGTGGAGAATAATCTTTTTGGCCACCAGTACCAGGGAAAGTTACTGGAGCATCCATGATCATCGTTGCTGCTGTCCAACCTTTTTTAATCGCCGCCAAATAAGTAATTGGTTTAATTGAAGATCCTGGTTGTCTTAATGCTTGAGTTACTACATTAAAATTACCATCAGTTTTTGTTGACCAATAATCACGTGAACCCACCATTGCCAATACCTGACCTGATGTCGGATCCATAATTATTGCCGCTCCATTGGTTATTTTTTTAGCTTCATCAGCATCAATCTCATCAGACACAATTTGTTGGGCTTTATTTTGTAAGTCCAAATCCAAAGTTGTCGTAATTTTTAAACCACCATTTTCTACTACATCTTCACCATATTTTTGAGTTAATAAATCTTTAATCCACAACACAAAATGTGGTGCTTGCATTGTCGATTTTTGATCCTTAAATTGATAATTTTCTACCTCTTTTATAGTTTCATCTGATAAAGCCTGACTAATATAGCCATCTTCTACCATTCTTGCCAACACGTGCTTTGTCCTATCAATATAAGCCTTTGGAGTGCTTGAATATGGTGAGTAAACGCTAGGTAATTGAGGTAAACCAGCCAAAATAGCACATTCAGCTAAATCTAGTTCTTTTACTTCTTTACCAAAATATTGCTCTGCTGCCGGACCAACACCCCACGAAGCTCCACCATAAGGTGCCTCATTAAGATACATCCCTAATATTTCATCTTTACTATATTTTGCATCAATTTGAACTGACAAAATCAATTCCTTAATTTTTCTAGTCAAAGTCCTTTCGGTGGTTAATAATACATTTCTCGTCAATTGTTGAGTTAATGTCGATCCTCCGGTAACTTTTCCAAAATAAAAAAAGTTCTTTACAATTCTTAACGGAGTTAGTGGATCAAAACCATTATGTTTATAAAAATCTTTATCTTCTACGGCGATTGTCGCCTTCTTTAAATAATCTGGAATATCAGAAAAATTCACCGGATCACGCTTGGCGTCATTATAAATATCATATAAAACCTTCCCATTTCGATCATAAACTTTACTTGAATAGCCATCACGTCTCACCACTTTAGTTGGTGATGGTAAATCTTTGCCAAAATATATAAATAAACCTAAAATTCCCAAAATTCCAATTCCCATCACTACCAAAGCTACTTTAAAAAAGTTAAACCAAAATCTTTTACTTTTAAACATTTTTTTAAAATCAAAATTAAATTTAACTTTTGACTTTAAACCAGTTAATCTCCTTCTAAAATTTCTAGATAACATTATTGACTAAAACAAAACTAATAAAAACGGCACCATTCCCGATAAAAGCAACACTACCAAAGACACCACGAGTACAATTTTCGTTAACGTTTTCTTCTTAATACTCATAAA
>CAYRYK010000026.1:0-9885 GCA_964428535.1 uncultured Gammaproteobacteria bacterium
GAATTAAAACTATAAAAATTGAAGGACGAGCCAGAAGTGCCGATTATGTAGATACTGTGGTAAGAGTTTATAAAAAAGCCTTGGAGCTAATCCGAAAAAATAAATATAATAAAAAAGAAAAAGAAAAATTAACGGAAGAATTAAAAACTGTTTTTAATCGAGGATTTAGTAGTGGTTTTTATATGGGCAGATCGACCAATGAATGGTCAGGCGGGGAAAATAATTTGGCAACAGAAACTAAAAAACTTTTGGGGCAAATTGAACATTTTTACCAGAAAATAAAAGTGGCAGAAATAAAATTAAACAAAAATGATAGAGTAAAAAATGGCGACGAATATATAATAATTGGGCCAAGCACTGGAGTTTATCGAGATAGATTTTTTGAGATAAAAATAGAAAAAGATGTGTTAACTTTTAAAACCAAACAAAAGGTAAGAAAAAACGATAAGTTGTTTTTAGTAATAAAAAATTAATTTATTTATCGCGCAGGTAAATTTCGGTAAGTGCTTTGACAGCGGTGGTTCCAAGAATAATAAAAATCAAGATTGGATCATTAATCCGCTTAAAAAGGGTCCAAATTATTAGAGCAAATAGAAGAAACCATAAAGAATTTCTGTCAGCAATAGCTTCGTGAAGAAGTTCACGTTCGTCGCGAGGGATTTTGGTCATAATATGAAGAGTATCAGCGACTAAAACACCAATTATCGTTGAACAAATGATATTTTTTAGGTTTTGGTCTAGAGAAAGTGAATTAACAATGACAGCAGAAATAATATAGATAAAAATGTAAGCCCAACCTTGCCAACAATTTGGAGTAAGTCCCCAGCCACTATATTTTCTTAAATTGAACCATTTTGGATTAGCAAACATGTTTAGTAAATTAGTTAATTAGTAATTAGTAAGTAGTAATTAGAATATAAAAATTTTGTCGATGGTCGTTTTTAAAGCAATGGCAACATCGTGAGCAAGTTTTAAACTAGGGTTGTATTTCCCCTGTTCCAAAAAAACAATAGTTTCACGACGGACGCCAACTAAATTAGCTAACTGATCTTGAGTTAGGTTTAACTTAGCTCGGTACTCTTTGATATTAGTATTCATTTAAAAGAGAATCGACTGGATGAGACGATTTTTTATTAATAAAAAATAAAAGAGTGTTTAAAATTAAAAGAGCAATAAAACCGGAAAGACCAGTAACACCAACCAATAGGTCGCTGGCATTACTAATCCAAAGAAGGCCAAAACCAGCCGAGGCATTTAAAATACCATGAAACCAAGCGGCAGTAAAAACTGACTTGGTTTTGACAGTAAAATAAATCAGAGGAAAACTAAGAAGAATACACCAGATGATCATCATAAAAACACCAATTATTGGGTGTTGAGGATAATTGTGACCTTGAAGAATTAAGGGAGCGTGCCAAAAACCCCAAATAGAACCAATAATTAAACTGGCTTTTAACCAACCAAATTTTTTAAATTGTTTGAGTAAAAAACCGCGCCAAAAATATTCTTCACCAAAAGCAGCAACGGCATTAACAGTGAGACCGGCAAGAATTGATTGACCTAAAATAATTAAAGGCAATAAACCACCAAGACTAGAGATTTGATCTTTCATAGCAACGAGAGCTTCTGGAGGTAAATTAGCTCCAAGTTTGTCAATCATACCCTGCATTTGGGGTTGAAATTTTATTCCAGGGAAAAGAAGTGAGACACCAATACTTAAGACAGCAATAAAATATGGAAAAAGTATAGCCCAAAAAACAATTTTATTTTGTGGTTTTTTAATACCCCAATTTGTTAAGGGAGTTTTCCAGACAAATTTTGATAAAACAAAAACCGAAAAAGCTGGAATTAACATATAAATCATGCCGACAATAACAGCAGTTAAGCCAACAAATTTAAGACCAGCCAAATAAGCGACTAGAGCCAAAAGCCAACATAAAGAAAAATTTAGAGCTAAAGCTTGGATAGTTTTGTTTTTCATAATTATTTACAAATTGATTTTGGAGCAGCAAAGTCAGGATTACCATGTTTAACCCATTGACCATTTTGACAAACCCAGTTGTCTTCACCAGAAAATAAACGAATGGTGAAGATTCCTAAAAAAATAGATAAAATTATCATAAGCATTAAAAATTTGGTTTTTGATGGAGTGAATTTAATTCTATTTTGAAATTTAAAAATAAAACTGTAAAGAATCATGAGAGTACAAGTAGAGTAAGCCAAAGTAAGAGCAATTGGTTCATAGGCAGGATTAAGGTTTTTAAAACTGTACAAAATAAACATAGCGACAACGGCAACCCAGGAATAAATTTGAATAGCTAAACTTGCAGATTTACCGGCTGAAATATAATCCCGTTCATCAGCAATAACTTCTTTGACTTGGCGGCGTAGCCAGATTAAAACTAAGGAAGAAACTACTAAAGTAGTTAAAGGGATGAGGTAATTTTGATAAAGAATGGCCTGACTAAAAATAACGGCAATAACCACAGTTATGATTAATTTAATTTGTTGATATTTTTTAAGAGTCATAAAAAGATGTTAATTATTTCTAACTGATGTATGTTAGATCTAGTTAACATTTTTGTCAAGTGGACTTAAGATATAATGATTTATGATTAAAAAAATATTCAAAAGTTTTTTGAATTTCTTTCTATTTTCAGCTTTGGTTCACAACTGTGTACTGATTTTTTCCACCTTAAAAGAAGGTAACGTGAAGTATTTAAATTACTTTAAAATAATTGGATTAGAGGTGTTTTGGCCAAGAATTGCTGATGGGGAGATAAGTGATTTAGTGTCAGTTGGGGTAATGATTTTGATAGTAATATCATTTTTACTAATTTCGTTAAGGAAGAAAATTCTTAGTTAAGAGTTTGCTGATGAAATTTCATTAGACAAATACCTGAGGTAATTTCAAGACCGTGTGATTTTGCTAAATTAACAGCCTCGGGGTTATCGATTCCCTCTTGAAGCCAAATAACAGAATGCCGGCCAGTGCTAATAATTTCTTGAATAATGGCGACAATTTCTTCTGATTTACGAAAAATATCAATAATATCAAGATTAATTTCTGAAGGAATTGAAGAAATACTGGGATAAGATTTTTGACCAAAAACTTGTTGAATATTAGGATTAACGGGGATAATTTTATAACCTTGATTAATTAAATATTGAGCAACTTGAAAACTCGGTCGGTCCGGTTTGTCGGAAAGACCGATAATAGCGATAATTTTGATTTGAGTTAAATCCATAATTAATCTAAAAAATCGTGAATATCAAATTGATCAACAGAAAAATTTTGACCATCAAAATTAAGAATAGTATAACCAGCTTCATGAATTTTTGATGAACCAATTAAATCATCACTGGGGCGAAATTTTGGCTCGAGAGAATAAACGGTATTACGAATAATACCGCCGTGAGTAGAAATTAAAATATATTCTGTATTATCTTTTTGAGCAATTTGTTTGATTTTTTCTAAAAAAACAAAAATAGTTTTATTGAGAGAATTATTAGTTTCTGGTGATATCCAGTCTGGATGTTGCATAGCGTAGGCTTGAAGTTGGTCTCGAAATTCTTTGGGGTTTTTGTAATTGGAATAAGCACTAAATTCACCTAATTCTTCGAGTGATTCTAATTTGTTAATATTTAAAATTGATTGAACAATTTCGCCACTTTGAATGGACCTGGCATAAAAACTAGAATAAATTGTTTGAGAATCAATTAATTGTGGAAAGCGATCTTTTAAGATATAACCAAGTTTTTCGATTTGATTAATACCAAAATCTGTCAGATGAACCCCTTGCTTATCACTGACTAAAATTGAATCGACTTTCTGTTTTTCACCATGACGAAATAAAATGATTTTCATCTGACTAATTTTACTCTATTTTGGAAATTACGTGCTAATACTGGCAAAGTTCCATTTTATTTTCCGGCAAAAGGAAACGACGAGAAGGTTTGAGCTCGGTGATAAATTCTGGAGTGTGACTGACTACAATCATGGCACCTTGGTAAGATTTGAGAGCTTCAAGAATTAATCTTTGAGATAAAACATCTAAATAAGTAGTGGGTTCATCAAGAATTAAAAGATTGTAATTTTTAGCTAAAAGAGTGGCAATAGAAAGTCGGGTTTTTTCACCACCAGAAAGTGAGGCGACTTTTTGAAAAACTTTATCACCGGAAAAAAGAAAACGGCCTAACAGAGAACGAAGGGATTTTTCATCCATCTGGCATTTGTTTTTGACAGTATCAAGTAAAGTTTTATTAAAATCAAAAGTTTCAAATTCTTGAGAATAATAACCAATACTGAGACGATCATCTTTGAGAATTTCGCCACTATCAGGAGTTAACATTTCCATAATAATTTTGATGAGAGTACTTTTACCGGCACCGTTTTGACCAACAAGAGCAATGCGCTCACCACGTTTGATATCAAAATCAACATTGGTTAAAACTTTTTTATCACCAAATGATTTGGAAATACCCAGAATTAACAAAGGTAACTCGCCTATCCAAGCCGGATCGGGTAATTTCATGTGAATTTTTTTGGCTTCTGGTGGCATTTCGGGTAAAGCTTCAACTAATTTTTCAATTCTTTTAGCTAAATTTAATTTTTGACGAACACCTTTTTCGGAGCGATTGCCGGAAATTTTGAGTAAACCTTTTTTCATTTCAACAATGCGGCGTTCTTGTGTATGAATTTGATGAACCAGAACTTCTTCTCGTTCCCCTTTGAGTTTAACGTAAAAAGAATAGTTCCCACTGTATTCTTCGATTTTTTTGGTTTGAGAATTGACTTCAAGAATTTTGTCAATATTTTTATCGAGAAGAGCTAAATCGTGAGAAATAATAATTAAGGTTTTGGGATAACGGCCTAAAAAATTCATCATCCAAGCTTTGCCGGCAGCGTCTAAAAAATTAGTAGGTTCATCGAGAAGAAGAATATCGGGTTCGGCTAATAAGGCTCGAGCAATAGCTAGTTTAGTTTTTTGACCACCACTAAAATGTTGTGGATTATCTTCTAATAAAATTTGGGGAAGTTCGAGTTTGGCTAAAATTTTTAACATTTCGAAGTCTTGGTGAGAATTGGTTGAATCGAGATAATCGCGAACAGAGCTGGCATGTTCCATTTTGTCGTCACGTTTGACTTCCTGAGGAACAGACATAATTTGACCACTGATATCAAATTTACCATCTTCAGGAAAATCTTCTTTGGTAAGCAATTTAAACAAAGTTGATTTACCAGAACCATTGGCACCGACCAAACCAACTTTACTATTTTTGGCAACAAAAAAACTGGCATCTTTGAAGATGGCATTGTTACCATAGGAATAGAAGATGTTTTTGGCCAAAATCATGGGTTAATTTTAACATTAAAAATAGTTAGGATAAAAAAAGATTTGTGATATGAGTAGTTTTTGAAATTAGGCTGAAGAAAAAGATATAATTGATTAATGAAAATTTTAGAAAAATTTGGGAAAGGTTTAATTTGTTTAGGGTTTTTATTTTGGTCATTTTTGGTTATTAGCCAAAGAAATGTTTTGGCAGCAGATTATGAAATAAAAAATTTTGAATCAGAAATTACTTTAAATCAGGATTATAGTTTGAGAATTAAAGAAACAATCGAGACAAATTTCTTAATACCAAAACATGGAATTTATAGAGTTATACCTTTTATATATAGCCACAATGGAAAAACAATCAGAGCTGATTTGAGAATATTGAAAATAACGGATAGTGAAGGAAGAAATGTGCCTTACCAAGTAACGAATTACAATCAAAGTAAAAAAATTAAGATTGGCGACTCAGACAAAACATTGACTGGTCGACAAAATTATGTGATTGACTATAAAGTGGACCAAGTAGTGATGGATTATGGAAATGGACCGGAAATTTATTGGAATGTAACTGGCGGTGAATGGGATGCATTAATTGAAAAATCTAAGGCTAAGGTAATATCACCTTATGGTGAAATTACTAAAACAGAATGTTTTGGGTGTGAAAGTAGTTTTAATAAAAATCAGGCAATTTTTGACGGAGACCAAGGTTTAACGGTGGTAGTTCAAATTGATAAAAACAATCAATTAAAGCAACCTGGAATGATTAAAAAAACTATAAATTTGATTGAAGGAAATTGGGGTTATTTATTGGCAATATTGCCAACATGCTTGATGGCGTGGATATGGTTTAAAAAGGGTCGAGATAAAAAATATTTATCGGACAATATTTATGTAAAACCGGAAGACGGAAAGGAGGAAAATGTAAATCTTTTTGATAGACCACATTTACCATTGGTTTATTCACCAATTAAAGATTTGAGTCCAGCAGAAATCGGAACAATTGTGGATCAAAAAATAGATATTAGTGATATTGTGTCGGAAATTATAGAACTGGCTAGGTTAGGGTTTTTGAAAATTAAAAAAACAGAAAAGAAAAAAATATTAGGAATTAAAGAAACTGATTATGAACTAATTAAACTTGATAAAAGTGTAGTCGATTTAAATGATTTTCAAAAAAATTTACTAGATAGCTTGTTTGGTGATTTATATATGGTAAAAATTTCTGAATTAAAAAATAAATTTTATAAAAAATTACCTAAATTAAAATCAGATATTTATGATGAATTAGAAAAAAAAGGTATTAGTGATAGTAACTGGGGAAAAGTTTATGGAAAATGGATTGCTAAAGTAATTATTTTAAATTTTTTAACAATAATTTTGGTCACTTCCCTATTTTGTGATTTAACAGGTAATTTTGGGCCAATGGTAATAGCATTTTTAGGAGTAATTCCAAGTGTAATTTTGGCAGTAAAAATGCCGAGAAGAACGGCTTGGGGGTATAGTTTATATCGACAAATAGAAGGGTTGAAGTATTATTTGAGCAAAGGAAAATGGCGAGAAGAAATTATGGAGAAAAATTTATTTTTAGAAGAAATGTTACCGATAGCCATTTCTCTTGGAGTGGTTAATCAATTAACAAAAGATATGAAAGATTTAGGAATGGAGCCGCCGAAATATTTTGAAGGGGTAGTGATAAATAATTTTTCTCATGATTTAAATAGTTTTAATTCTTCAATGACAACAAATTTAACATCGACTCCATCAGGAAATTCGAGTTGGTCGGGAGGTAGTGGTTTTAGTGGTGGCAGTGGTGGCGGATTTGGTGGTGGCGGCGGAGGTAGTTGGTAAATATGAAAAAAATAATTAGATTATGCCGTGATTTAATGGCGGGTTTTTTGATATTAATTACTGTTTGGATAATTTTATTTCAAATCTTTGGAAAGTTGGATGATCGACTTCCTTGGTTAGTAGCACTATTAATTACTTATATTGTTTCTTCTTACTTAATTTTACCTTTATTAGTGAGAATAAATTTGCTTATTTCTAGACAAGGAAGAATCCCTAGATTTACAACGGCCTTGGAAGGGTCTTATATTGACCCGGTTAATATAATTTTGGTGGGGACAAAAAAACAATTAGAAAAAGCCTTTGAAGAAATTGGATGGTTTAATACAGATAAATTAGATTTAAAAACGGCTTGGAAAATGGTAAAAAAGTTTTTGGAAAATAAACCATATCCGACAGCACCTTTTAGTTTTCATTTTTTATTTGGAAGATATCAAGATATTGGCTTTCAACAACCTGTGGGTAATAGCCCAAGAAGAAGGCACCACGTGAGATTTTGGGGGATAGATACAGAAAAAATTGATGACCCATTGGATGTAAAATTTTGGACAAAAAAAAGGAAAATTAATTTAAATGAGAGTTTAAGTTGGGTTGGAGCTGGAAGTGAAGATATAGGATTTGGTTTTTCTAGATTAACTTTTAAGATATCACACAGGATAAATTACAAAGTTGATAATGAGAGAAAATATATTTTGGATTCATTAAAAAGTAAAAATTTAATAGGAAAAATTACTTATTACAAGTCGGGTGAATTTAAAGTTGGGAAATATGTATCTGATGGAAGAATTGCGGTAGCAAAATTAAAAAATTAAGCGGAAGATTGAGCCAAAACTTAGGTTTATATGGTAATATTATGCCTAATTTATGGTATAATATAGCTACTAACCGTAGTGGACTATGACTACTAGTTGAAGTGATTATTTTTGTTAGAGGAGAAAAAATTAATGAATAATTTAAGTTTTGATGTTGGTAATAAAATTGTCGATTCTGACCAAATTTACGTGATTTTTAAGATTGACGACGGTAAAATTTACTATCGTCCGATAGATGATTCAAAGAGTGGTTGTACTGGGTCGATACCAGTAAACAATTTAGTACAAGCGTGTATTAGACCATTAATGACGAAACTGGAAGTAAAGAAATTTTTGGACAATTTACCAAAAGAAGAAAAGCTTGAAGTGCCATCGAATGGTAATTCAAAAATCAATAATGGGGCATTTTTAAAAGAGATTATTTATTTGAATAATCCAGGCAAGACAGCTAAGTTACTGGTGTACTTAATTGGATTGAAAAAAAGTTTAGGAAAACTTTCGTATTCAGACCAGTCTGTTTTTGATCAGGGACTAAACCATTTAGTGAATGAAATTTCGGTAGTAACTGAGACGGCACCAGAAAAAATCCAAGAAAAAATTCTCAAGGCGATTCAAAGATAAAGCGGAATGTAATTAGGCGGTGGGAAAGGGACTCGAACCCCTAAGTCCTTGCGGACGGCGACTTTCGAGGTCGCTGCCTTACCAATTCGGCGCATCCCACCAAGGTTTATGTCTCTTATTTTAACCTAAAAATTAAGATTTATGAGGTTTAACTTAAAAATAATCTTAGGTAAGATATATTTATGAGAAAAATTATAATTACTTTAGTATTGATGTTTTCTGGATTATTTTTTGGTGGTTGTCAGACTAAAGAGACAAATTCTGATCCGGTGGTAGTAAAAATGGGTATAATTCAGGCGAAATCTGGTGATTATTATGTATTTAATTCTTCTGGTGATCTGACCAATATTACTAGCACAAAATACAATTTGGAAAATTATTTAAAGAAAAATATTAAAATTACTGGAGAATTCAGTGGGGATACTCTATACGTCAATAAAATAGAGGAATAAGGGTGTACCCGGGAGGGATCGAACCTCTAACCTTTGGTTCCGCAAACCAATGCTCTATCCAATTGAGCTACGGGTACTTATCTTTGGAATTATACCAGAAATTATGCTTTTTTCTCGTCTTCAGAATCTTGTTTGTCTTTTTTCTCTAAAGGCAACCAAGAAACAACTTTTTTGGTTAATTTGTCGGTAAAATTTGGTGATTCATCAATCATGGGAAGTCTTTTGATAACAATGCCTTTGATTTTATCTTTATCGTTAGAGTTTATAACTAAAGAAATTTGCCGAGGAAAGCGTAAAATAGTTTCAAAATGAATAAGTTCGTTGCTCAAACTTTTCTTAAACCAAAAACGGTCAAAAGTGTCCCATTGATAACGAGATTCGCCGTAATAAATTCCCCTATTGGTAATTTTGTATTTAATATTTTGGGGTGGAACAGTAGACAAAACGTAGTATAAAAAAAGAGCTGAAACTAAAGCACCAATAAGGAAAAATTCTTTAACCATAAACAAAATTACCGAAACTAAGACTAAAATCGAAATAACAGTAATCCAAAAATCACGATCTTTTTTTTGATAAGCACGTTCTGGGGCTTCCCATTCAAACAAAACTTTTTCTTCATTCCAATCTTTATCTTCCAGGGCTTTAACTATTTTGTCGCTTGAATCGTTTTTGTCCATCCTGTAATTATAATAAATCAAATTCAAAAAATTTGATATACTTAAACACGTTTGGAAGGATGCGGCGAATGGTAAGCCACAGGTTTGCTAAACCTGCGCCAGAAATGACATGAGGGTTCGACTCCCTCTCCTTCCGCCA
>CAYRYK010000027.1:0-2240 GCA_964428535.1 uncultured Gammaproteobacteria bacterium
TAAAATAACCCCTCAAGTCCCCCCATTTCTTTCATTCTTTTTGCTGCATTTTCTTGAGATTTCTTCATTGCTTTATTAATTGTGTCTACTAATACTTTATTTTCCATCCCATTAACCGACAAAAATTTAACTTTTTGATCACCACTCACTATCACTTTAACACCATTTTCTTCTACCTCTACTGTCTCGGCTTCAATTGCTTTTTTTAATTTATAAGCTTGAGCCATCATTTTTGCTTTATCAAACATAAATTTTATTTAATTTTTAATATCTTGAACCCATTATAACTTTAAAAATTATTTTTGTCTTTCTGACAATCTGGAAAACTGACAGGCTGACAAACTAATTCACCCAAATATATCTTTCGCTACATCATACAAATCTTTTTTGTCATCCTTCTTTTCTTCAGCCAATTGTTCACTCACACTTTCTATTGGCGTATCATTTTGAATCACCAAAGGTTCCTTTTTACTTTTTCCCAAAACACACTCAAAAGCTAACTCTGCCCCTAACACTTTAAGTAAACCGCTTTCTACAATTTTTCTATTTCTCGCTTCCTCAAGTCTATCTTTATGAAACGGATAGAAAACTTCTAGCACTAACTTTCGACCATCCAATTCAATTGGCCGAGCCGCTCTCAAAAAAGCTTCCACTGAATGATTAAACGGCTTCACTGCCATCAAAATATTTCCCCAATTTTCAATTATTTTATCTAAATTCAAATCAATTATCTCCATCGTTACCACATTAGTTACAACTTCAGGCTCTTCATTTATTTTTTCGTGAGATTCATCTATATTCTGATCTTTTTCAACCTTTTCTTTAGTTATTTTCTCTTCAATTATATTTTTCGTTTTTTTTTGCTCGTTATACTCAGACAGTTCTTTTGTTTCTTTCTTTTTCTCTTCAATATCACCTAAAAAATCAATTACTACTAATTCCAACGGCAACTGATCAATTTCCGTCTCTTTTTCCTGTTTAGCTGCTCTTATTAAGAGATTTATCAACCCTTCCAATGACTTTAAATCCATTTTTGAGCTATCATTTCCTACATTAAAATGAGCCAATAATTTTTTCTGAAAATAAGTCAATAAATTCTCTCTAAAAACCACAAAATCCACCCCATCATCAGCCATTTTCTCTAATTTTTCCAATATCTTTTTTAACTCTTTTTTTAACAAATCATTTTCAAAATCCTCTTCAGTATAACTACCGCTTTTTTGAGAATAAAACCCCATCACGTCTATCAAGGACAATTCTTTGCCCAAGGACAATATTAATTCATTAAAATCACGATGTAAATTTCTAAAACTTCCATCATTCCTTTGAATTAAAAAATCAACAACATCGTCGCCAATAATTATTTTTTCTCCAACAATAATCTTATTCAAAGATTTTTTTAACTCTTCAGTCGTACCTTTCTTAAAATCTATTTTGGTCAATCGAGATAAAACCGTATCGGGAATTTTTTCGGCATCAGTCGTACATAAAATAAAAATTGTATGTTTCGGCGGTTCTTCAATTAATTTCAGTAATGCATTAAAAGCATCCTTAGTTAACATATGAACTTCATCAATAATAAAAACTTTATATTTTAATTTACTTGGACTCAGATATGCCTTCTCTTTTAAATTCCTTACATCTTCAATCCCCCTATTCGATGCTCCATCCATTTCAATAATATCCATTGATCTACCCGATAAAATTTCTTTACAATTATCACAAGTTTCACAAGCCTCACCGTCTTTTTTATTTTCACAATTAATTACTTTAGCCAAAATTCTAGCGGCCGAAGTTTTACCTGCACCCTTAGGGCCAGCAAACAAAAATGATTGAGGAATTTCTTTTGCCGACAAATATTTCTTCAATTTATCCGCAACATCAACCAAATCAAGGTCAGACAATTTCTGTGGTCGGTATTTTAAGTGAAAAACTGACATCAAAAGATTAAACCAAAGCCCAAGCTAATTTACAATATCATCATCTATATCAACACCAAATTTCAAATTTTTAATTCTTAATTTTTAATCAAATTCAAATTTTAAAATTTAAAACATTAAAAATTGTAAATTTAAAATTAAAAATTACTTTAATAGATTCTCTACTCCATGTACCAACCATTCATAAAGCACTTTCTCTAAAGTCGATTTTTGAAATTCCACTTCATATTTTAATTTTTGAGTGCAAATTACAATATCCCCTAGTCTTATTTTTCCATCAACATCTTTTTTGGTTGACAT
>CAYRYK010000027.1:2340-9786 GCA_964428535.1 uncultured Gammaproteobacteria bacterium
TGATTCTTTCATTACTAAACCAAAATTATTACCTTTCTCAGCAATTACTTCATCAACAATTTTCTCAATATCACTTTGCGTTAATTCTGCTGGTAAATATTTTTTCACCATCTCAATCTCATAATCCATCTGTTCCACCAAATCACTCCTTCCGGCTTTAGCAAACATTTCTTTCGATTCCTCTTTATTCTTTAATTCTTTTCGCAAAACCGCAATCTCATCAGCCTCAGTTATTTTCCCTGCCGGAAGTTGTAATTCCTTTTTATCTATCAAAGACACTAAAAACCTCAAAACATCCACGAGTTTTTGATCATGGGCTTTTAAAGCATCAACACTTTCTTGTTTAAGTTTATCTTTTAACATTATGTCTACGAGAATTTTTAGCTCTTCTTCGGCATTTATCACGCCAAACAATTATTTTTTTCTTAGCGTATCTTTCTTCAGAAGGTTTCACATAAGCAGTTCTTTTTCGAACTTCTTCAGTAATATCTTCTTCCAAACACAAACGTCGGAATTTACCGATAATATCGTCTTTAGATTCGCCTTTCTTTTTTTCTACTATAATTGGCATTAAGGAATAACACCTCCTTAAAATTAAACAACCGCCTATTTTACCCTATTATTGCTGACTTTGTAAACAATTAAGTCTATCCAAGCTATTAACCACTCCATCACTATTATAATCAGCAATAGTCCCATTACAATTAACCGTTGGTTTAGTTGTAGTCGTCGCCTTAACTGGAGTTGAAGTTATCGCTGATGCTGCCACTTTACCTCCATTCTTTTTACAAGTTGCCAAATCCAAAGAATTTACTGCTCCATCCTTATTATAATCAGTCTTTGCATCACAAGTTGTCGAAGATGACGAACTTGTCGTCGATACTACTCCAGATGTTGGAGCTACAGTAACCGAAGGAGTAACTATCGCTGTTGTATCCGCCTTTGTTTTAAAGCTATAAGGAATTCCCCCGTTATCATAAACTTCTTCGCCTACTCTAATTCGATAATAGTAAGTTGTATCCGGTCTTAAAGAAGTCAAAGAAACATTGTGACTCATCGTTTCTGAAGTTTCAGCTGACATTAATACTAAACTCGCCGCTGTTGCCCCATATTCTACTTTTCCAATCGATTCTTTATCAGAATTCCACGTAATTACTGCCGTCTTACCATCATTTCCTGGCACCGCAGTTACTCCAGCCGGCTCTACTCCACCAGCAGCCCCGCTCATAAAAGTCCTAATCTGAGTTACTGCCACCACCAGCAAAACCATCACCACTGCTAATACTACAAAAATCACAATTGTTTTTACGTTCAGCTTCTTCATAGGAATTTCAAAAACACTGCTGATAATACACTGACTGCTCCAAAAGCTATTAAGCCCAAGGTCATTCCTACACTTCCAGTTTTTGGTAAACTACTCGCACCAGTCGGAGTATTAGTTGCTGCACTTCCGTCAGATTCACCTATAGTATAAGATCCACCTACATTCTCCCCACAAGCTATTACATCTCCTGAAGTCGATGTTTTTGTAATGTTTGAATCGGTCGTCGAACCATTAGTACAAGTAAAACCCACCGTCGCTGTCCCAGTTGCAATTGCTTTAAAATTAAGAACTACTAAAGGGCCGTTTACCGCTTTATCCGTCAACGCATCATTTGAATAACAAGTAAAACTAAATTTACCAGTACCAGCTGAAGAACTGATTGAACAACTACCACCACCATCGGTACTCTCAAAAACCATTCCAGAAGCCTTAGTTGGTGTTACCAACTCCAGCTTAGAAGAATCATAAGTTCCCACCCCATCAACACCTCCAACAACTTCAGATGCCGAATCCACATTCACTGTTACAGTAAAAGTATCATTAACTGAATAATTACCGCTCGATGGACTCAACGACAAATGAGGACTAGCCATAGCCGCCTTAGCAGTAGAAGCAAAAAGCATCAGCAAAATAAGACTTGTTAAAAAGGCAGTTTTTTTCATGGTCTATTTAGTTACATTAATATCTAATTGACTACTTGTAAACGCCAAGCTTTTACCCGTACTCGTTTCTGGCAAAACAGTCACCAACTTCTCGCCTTGACTACTAGTAACTAAACTAAATTCCAACGAACCTTCCTCTTTTGGAGTCACTACAAAAGAAATTACCGGCTTTTGACTGCCACTCTTAACTTGAAAACCAGTTTTAGCATCAGTCAAAAAAAGAACACTAATCAAACCGCTAGTATTATCAACTTTTAACACTCTTTTATCCTCAGGTAAACTAGGCCCAGCAGTCAATTTCGACACAGTAGCCAACTCTGGATCGAATTTTACATAAGTTTCAACAGCATCAACAGCAAAATCATCTTTACCCACTAAATTCAATGTTACCTTATAAGATTTACCCACCTTCATCTCCTTAGTATCTGTTGCAAAAACATAGTCTGCCACAGGAGATTCCTCTACCTCAGCTGTTACTGTTGGAGTTACTTCTTCTGTCGTAGTGGATGGCAATTGTTGTGTTGTTTCACTTTTATTCAATCCCGAAATAATCACTGCACTTTCAATCACTACTATCAACGCCACCACTGGTATTAAAATTTTTACTATCTTTTCTTTATTCATATTTTTATTCTACTTTAATTTTTAAAATATAACTACTCATCATCTTTAGATGACAAAGCTTCCTTAATTAAACTAGCATCTCCAGAATTAACTACCCCATCTAGATTTAAATCACCCTCCCTGCCGCAAGACACATCGGCACCAGCATTAAGTCTTGTTTTAACATACGAGTAATCAATACTATTAATTACTCCGTCCATATTCACATCACCCGCCAATAAAGTATATTCAGAAAAATCATAAACAGTATCACTTGTTAAGCTAATATTACAAGTAGTTGTCTCCGATAATTTTGAACTCTGGTTATTAAGACACATTCTCCTTTTGATATGGAATGGTCCTTTTATCTTTAAATAGTTATCAGTTCCTACGTTAGCAAATTTTGAATCTAAAGCTAAAGCGGTAACCTTAAATACCTGATCACCATAAGTATTTGTCTCACCCGACAAAACTGTGAAACCACTAGACAAACCTAATTGATACACATTAGTTCTCGAAGAGATATCTATTTTCAAATTACCTAATTTATCAAAACACTCAGATGAAGGCTTAATTCCTCTTAAAGAAAATTTAAAGCTAATCTTCGCTGTACCAGCTGCCGCCACAGTTACATTTGCAGTCGCCGTTTTACCACTATCAGTCTTTGCGGTAATCACAGCAGTTCCCACCGCCACACCAGTAACTAAACCATTATTAACAGTTGCTTTCGCCGGATCAGAACTCGTCCAAGTGATTGAATCGGTTGAATCCGCCGGTTCCAAAGTCGCATTAATCATACCTGAAGCACCAATAGCCAAAGGCAAAGTGGTCGGATCCAAAGTAATTTTTGTCGCTGGAACCTTCTCATCGGGAGTTGTTGGAGTTCCGCCACCACCATTGTTATTACCGCCACCACTAGAAGTTGGAGTAGTAACTCCACTACAACAAACTGTCTTACTATCACCAGAACACAAACCAGTAACCACTTTACCCACTGTTGCGTAACCAGGGACAATACATTTGGAACCATTAGCCAATGCTGTACTATAAGTGGTACAAAAACCACCCTTATTCTTACAACTAGAAGAATTAGATGAAGTACTACCAGTAATAGTTGCGGAACAAGTCACATCATCAGTCGACACACTGTCATTAGAACCCTTACAAGTCCAATTATAATCACCATCGGCAGCAGTGCTATCAGTCCAAGAAACAGTTCCAGAAGAACAAGCTGTATCAGGCCTAACGCTAGCACCAGTTGAATAAGTAGTACACTTACCCGAGTAAGGTACATTGCCTGGTAAACAACAAACTTGAGCAGTACCACATGTATAACTTAAATTAGTCGTACCAGTCTCAGTAGAAGAAATCTTACAAGAGATACCAGAAGTAACACCACTACCCGAAGTAACACAAGTGCCACCCTTAGAAGTACAACTAGCCCCAACTTTACAACATGTCGGAGTTGAACCACTACACCCAAGAGTTCCTAAAACAGTTCCAAATAAATTACCGGTACAAATACTGGCACTTCCAACGCAAGAACCACCATCAGCAGAACAACTTGTCTTAAGAGTCGCTGTACAATTAGCATCACTACCACCATTCACACCCTGACACTTCCACACATATGAACCGCTAGAAGCTGTTGGATTGACCCAGTACACACCACCTTTTGTACAAGCTTGAGCATCTGTTGGACGACTTGTTAAGGTTTTCCCGTTATAAGCAGAATTACACTCACCATTCTCTTTTGTTGTAGTACTCGGAATACAACATACCGCCGGACGACATGAAGTTGAATCACCACCAATTTTCTCATTACTTCCACAAGTAGCTCTACAAGTACCACCAGCGGTTTTGCACGAATCAGTTGGCGCAGCTTTAACATCAATACTTACAGTTGCCGTCTTTCCATTCGAAGTCTTAGCAGTAACCTTAGCAGTACCACTCTTAACACCAGTAATCCTTCCAGAATCAGAAACTTTAGCAATAGAGGAATCAGAACTTGACCAACTCACGCTTTTATTTGATGCATCATTAGGTAAAACAGTTGCTGTTATATCAACGTAACTACCAACAAGAAGAGATGCAGAAGTTCTATTAACAGTAATTCCTGTCACAGGAACAGTGACTGGTTTAATATTTGCACTCTCACAACTACTCTTAGATGAATAGCAAGTTTTACCCTTAGCAGATTTACACTTATCAGCATCACAATAAGAACCAGCAGAAACACAGGCCGTACTTGTCTTTCCTTCATCATAGTAATAAAAAGAATCCTTACTTTGACATGACCCACTACTACAACCACAATCACACGTAGTTGTGGACCACTTACCAGCATCACAAACATACTTAACATTTCCATTACAAGTTTTCGATCCATCACTATAGTATTTACCACTAAGATTACACTTACTTACACATTTGTGACCGATACAATCTTTATTAGACCCACAATCAGAATCTTTATTACACTGATAACAACTAGTACTACCAGATCCGCATCCATAGGTACAAGGAGTATACTTTTTCCAATAATAAGTAGCAGCACCAGAAACAGTAGTAGCTGTTCCTTTAGTACACTTATAAATAGCGCCATCACTACACTTAGCACTTCCAACAGATGAACTTGTACAACTTGAAGCACTTGGCGCTGCTGCACTACTTCTATTTTCTTGACTTTGTTGCACCAACTTTGTCGCCAACGGCAAAGCTATTGCTACCAGCAACATCCCCACCAAAACAAATATTGAAGAAAACCCTTTCAGTTCAGCTAATCTTAATTTTTTCATTTTAAAAAGAATCTAATATAAAAAAGTTAAACACCTTTCAAACCTTGGGTCAATAGGTCAAAATAATCACCAATCATCTTAAAAAAAATCCACCAAAAAACCTGTCAAAAAAAATGAAAAAAATATCAAATTATTTCTTCAAAGCAGTACACACATTAGACGAGTCAGCCACATTCGGATCACCTTTACAAGACCAATTCCAATCACCATCATCCCCTTTCTCATCAGTCCAAATTAAAGTTCCTCCATCACATAAACCATCAGTTGGCTTTGCTGAAAAATACTCCCCTGTCGATTTACCACAAATCCCTATCGAAGACGACTCACTTGTAGCTTTACTTCTACTTTCTTGATTTTTTTGGGTCAAAAACACCGCCATTGGTAAAGCAATTGCCAAGACTAAAATTCCCAAAACCATTAAACCATTTGAAGAACCATTTTGTTTAAAAAATACACTTCTCATCATAAAAGAAGTTAAACACCTTTCAAACTTTGGGTCAAGATACCAAAAATAATTTAAACCTTCTATTTAGCCTTTCTGGCATAACAACTCACACTTGATCCACCAGCAATACCTTTACACTTCCAATTAAAATAACCATCACTACCAGTTTTATCTTTCCAAACTACAACACCATATCTACACAAACCATTATTTGGCCTATTGTGATAGGTTACTCCATTGGCCACTCCACAAATACCATCCACCGATAAAACACCATAAAACGGAGTCGTCATACCCGTTCCAAGAGTTCCAAGAGCCTTGTGTTCTGAACTAACTGCCAATAAAATCTTTGAACCAACTTCACCATTCTCTTTTAATTTAAATTTAGAACTTAATAGACCAAACACAAATACTAATAACAAAACTACCAAAGACCATTTCATTTTGCTTACGTTTTTCATCTTGCCCAAAAATACCATACCTAAAAACTTTATTCAAACTATATTACCGAATTTTTTCCGATTATTTAATAAAAATTCTGGTTACATCCCCAATTGTTATCAACAATATTAGTCCCAGCAAAACCATCATCCCCACATTATTTATCGTTGTTTCCAACCTAGGATTAGCTCGTTTTTTAGTAATCATTTCATAAATTACAAAAATAATTCTTCCTCCATCCAAAGCCGGAAATGGCAACACATTAACAATTGCCAAATTTACCGACACAATTCCAAAAAAATGAATTACTGCTAAAATTCCTTGATTTTTATTAATCGCACTCGTCGCTTCATACATTCCAATTGGACCGCTCACATCTTTTGGCACTTGACCTACAAACAAACCACCAACCATTTTTATTACTCCACCAGCAATTATTTTTCCCCAATAATAGGCTTCTTTAAACCCAGCCACAATTCCCCTATCCATTCTATACCACGACACTTTTTCCATCTCCGTATTCGAAATTGCTACACCCATCGATCCCTCGCCTTCAGGAGGATTCTGCCTCACTTCAATCTCTACTTTTTTTAAATTTTCTTTATTCTTATTTCCAACTTCCAAAGTCACCTTCCCTCCCTTATTTTTTCCTACTTCATCCATCAATTCGTTAGTCTTACTGATTTCTTTGTTATTCACTTTATAAACCACATCGTCTTCCTTAAGTCCAACTTTTTCTGCCGGCGAATCTTTTGATATTCCAATTATAGTTACTCTATTTGTTTCCACTGGCACTCCCAAAACCGAATATACTACACTAAAAATTACCACCGCTAATACCAAATTCATTATTACTCCACCCAATACAATCAACATTTTTTGCCACGGCTTTTTATACTCAAACGATTCACTTTTATTTTTTTTATCAACCTTTTCATTTCCCTCTGGATCTTCACCCAATAATTTACAAAAACCTCCAATTGGTAACCAATTCAAACTATAAACCGTTTCGCCTATCTTTTTACCCCAAATCTTTGGTGGCAATCCCAATCCAAATTCCTCAACTTTTACCCCAGTACTTCTAGCCGCCATAAAATGGCCCCACTCATGAACTAAAACCAGTATTGATAACGCGACTATAAATATTACAAAATCCATGCTCTCATTTTAACA
>CAYRYK010000028.1:0-9772 GCA_964428535.1 uncultured Gammaproteobacteria bacterium
ATTTCAATTCTTGTTCTTGAAAGACGAAAAGGGGTGGTTTGATTTGGCTGATAAACCCATTTACCTGATTTTTGAGTATATTTAGACATAATCGGAAATCAAAAATTTTTTATAACAACATCAACTAATCTGTTCATTAATTTAGGAAAATCATCGATTGTTATCTTTTCTCTGTAATTTCTTAAAATTAACTCCTGTATTTGTTGCTTAACAGACTTTATAAATTCTTCTTTTTTAGCAGTTTCTTGCCAACCTTCATCTAATATGTCTCTCAAATTTTTAGTTAAATCCTGAACAAAAGAAATAATATTTTTGTCATCACTTGCCCCCGAGAATTCTTTAGTAATTAAAAAGAGTCCATATTCTTTCATATCCAAACCAATTTTCTTTGCTTCTTCACCTCTATTCTTTATGTCCTCCAAAAGTTCCTGATATTTTTTGATTCTTTCAGACAAATCAATTTGGTGTTTTTCAAATTCCTTTTGAATGGTAACTAACTTTTGACTAAATCTCAAAAAGGTAACATCACTGTCAATATTCGCTCTAATTTCATTTCTAATAATTTTTAATAATATTTCAGCTTTCTCTTCTGGTTCTGCCTTTTTCAACTTATCAATTGTGTAAATGTCATTAATCCTCATCTCTCTAAAATTCTTAGTAATACCTTCAAAATCTATTTTTTCTTGAATAATAGATTTAACCTTTTCTCCATATTCGGCTAAAACTAACTGGTCTTCAGTTTCACTGGTAAATTCTTTTTTAAAAGCCAAATAAAAACTAGTGATCCATTCAAATTTCCTAAGATATGGAAGTAAAAATGGATCTGGAGATAAAATCTCAAATAACAATTTGAGTCGGGAATATTTATTGGTGAAAAAATCCTGTTTCTTAGTATTATCAACAAATATTTTTAAGCACCTTCTTAAATTTTCAATAGATGGGTCTTCAATATTTACATCAACAAACAATTCCATTATTTCATTGATATTTTTTTCAAATTCTTTTTTGAATTTATCAATATCAATCATGGCACTAGACACAATACTTTCATCAAAATCCAACGCTTTATATAAATTATTGGTTATTCCAAAATAATCAATAATTCTGCCACACCCCTTATTTGAATAAACCCTGTTGGTTCTAGCAATAGCTTGGAGTAAATTGTGATCACGAAGTGGTTTATCTAAATACATTGCTTGTTCGATTGGAGCGTCAAAACCAGTCAGCAACATATCACAAACCAATAATAACTTAGGCATTTCTTCTTTTTTCTTAAAACTCTCAATTATTCTTTCTCTTTGTTTTTTATTAGTGTTGTATTTTTCTAAAGTGTCAGAATCAGAATTTGGATCACCAGATGAGTAAACTACTTCAGTCCAATTTGATGGTAATAATTGATCAAAAATTTCTTTATATTTCGCCGTTGCTTCACGATCATAACAAACTATCTGAGCCTTAAACCCATTTGGTTCAATGTGGGTTCTAAAATGTTCCACTATATCCTGTGCTACTGCCCGCATTCTTTTGTCTAACTTAACCAAAGCTTCCATTTTTCCGTGTTTCTTAACCAAAGCATTTTTCTGTTCTTTAGTTAAATCACTTGTTAGTTCTTCAAATTGTTGATCAACTTTTGTTTCATCAATTGAGAATTTTGATAATCTAGCTTCATAAGCCACTGGTAAAGTAGCTCCATCATCAATTGCTTGTTGGATAGAATAATAATCCAAGTATCTTTCACCTTCCTCTCCAAAATTTCTATGAGTATTCAATGTTCTTTTATCAATTGGGGTTCCAGTAAAACCAAAGAAAAAAGCATCCTTTAAAGTACCTCTTAATTTAATTGCCGCTTCACCTTCATTATCTCTGTGAGCTTCATCTGATAAAACGATTACATTGCCATCAAAACATTCAATATCTTTACTTAGTTCATTAAATTTCTGGATAGTAGAAATAAAGATACCTCGTTCTTGAGACTTAATTTTTTTCTCTAAATCTTTTCTGGAAGTTACTCGAATAATATTTTTACCACCACAGTTTATAAAAGTATCAAAAATTTGATCATCCAAATCGATTCTGTCGACTAAAATAAAAACTTTAGGACTTTTTAAATTCCTATCAAACCTCAGTTTCCAAGCAGTAAAAAACATGGTTAAACTTTTACCTGATCCTTGAGTATGCCAAACTAAACCTCGTTTCTTTTCACCATCTTTAACTCTATCGACTATTTTATTAGTTGCTCTAATTTGTTGATATCGTCCAATCTTTTTAATTTTCTGTTCTTTTTCTTTTTCAAAAACAATGAAATTTTTGATTACATCCAATAAGTTGTTTTTTTCTAATAATGCATTTAATGTTATTTCTAATTCTTCATCAGTATCTTTTAGAAATTCATCCTTCCATTGTAAAAAATATTGAGCAGGAGAATAAGTAGCACCATAAACGGTTTTCAAGCCGTCAGTGGCAATATTGAAACAATTTGACCAAAAAAGTTTAATTGCATTTCTCTCGTATCTTTTAATCTGTCCCACAGCTTTTGTATAGTCAACCATTTCAGAAGCAGTTGGACTCTTAGCTTCAATATCAACAATAGGAATACCATTTAGAAAAATCATCACATCAGGTCTAATGTTTTCCAAATTTCCTTCAAAATAAAATTGATTCGTGACAACAAATTTATTATTATCAATATTGCCATAATCGACCACCAAATAATCACGCATTTTACCCGTTCTTGGGTCTTTCAAATTAACACCATTCCTTAATAAATTTAAAAAATCTTCATTAGTATCAATCTTTTTTATTTCTCGAATTACAGTTTGAACCTCATTATCATCAATTAAACCGTTTATCTTTTTAATTGACTCAGTTAATTGAGGGATTATTAAATACTCATTTTCAAAATCTCTTAATTTCGAAAATTCTTCAGGTTTTATGTATTCAAAACCCAAAGTTTCGGAAACATATTTAATAATATAATTCTCGACTGTATATTGTTCATTAAATTTCATACTTATGAAGTAGCTAAATTGTATAATGCTTCGAGGTGCTCATATGATACTGCCATAAAAATTCCTGCATTCTGAGGCCCATTTGAAACTACGCCGACAACTTTATAATCTCTTGTCGTTACTACTGGAGAACCGCTATAACCACCAACCACAGTTCCTGATATTTGAATTACTTTACGATTACCTTCATCTCGTTTTTCAATACCAACAACACCTTCATTGTAAGTAGGCTGGTGAATCTGATTTAATAATAAATTACCCAATGGATACCCAGCCCATGATACTTTTGTTGAAACTTTTGGGTATGATTTTGTTAACTCTAATCCAGAAGTTATTTTTTCAATTGGATCTATAACGGTTAATATCGCAAGATCATGTTGATGATCTATAACGCTTACAGCAGTTCTATAAAAATTACCTTTATAGCCAATTACCAACAATCCTGCCAATTCAAATGGAGACTGCAAAACTTCAGCAACAACGTGCGCACATGTCACTAATACATTTTTGCTAGATATCCAAAACGCTGTACCAAGAATATTCAGTTCATCTGAAAAAACTTTCCCTGCTTGAGGGTTAAACTTTGGTTTAAATGTCCCAACCGATGCAATTGAATCATTCATAAGGCTTACCATATCGATGATTTTTTTATTTTCTTTTTTTGATTTTGCCATATTAATTTACCTCCACTTTTTGACTAAAAATATCATTCATAAGTCCAATCTTTAACTCTAGTAATCTGTTTTTATAATTTATGTTAACAACGATCTTTTGATTTATAGACTCAATAATATTTGAGAACTGTTTTTGTTCATTAATATTTGGGACGACTACATACAAGTTTCTTATTGTGTTTAGCGATACAAACTTTTGAGTACTGCCATCTTGCATCTTTATAAACTGCGCCGCTGTTAAATGCGATTTTAGAAAATGAAGAAGAAATTTTCTGTCAATTCTAGAATCATTAAAAAATTTTATTAAGGCGACGTTTTTAATTGAGAAATCTTTATCTGAATCAACGATAATCGGTTTCCCAATAGTTCCTATCATCCCAAATAAAATGTCACCTGTATCAACTTTGGATCTTTTCGAAATATTTTTGAAGTCAGTTTCTGAGATATATTTAATATCAGAAAAATCTAAACCATATTCTGTTAAGTTCTTTGAAGTTATCAATGGATATCCTGTGGATACGTACTTAGGGGATTCATGAGTTCCATCTCGCACGTCACATACATCAGAAAGTTGTCTGATTTCCCAATCTTCAGGAATTTCTCCAACTTTTGTTTTTTTGAATTTTTTATGACCAATACCTTTAGTTAACAATTCATTCATTAATCCATTTTTTAGTTTTTCTGTTTTTTCAATTATTTGACCAGTTTTTTGAATTTCCTCATCAACAGTCGACAAAATTAAAGCAATTTTTTGTTGAATTTCTAAAGATGGAAAAGGAACTAATATTTTTTCTAAATCACCCTTTGTAAGTTTTCCTCTTGTTGACCCACCAACCAAATCACTAAAGTCTTGATAATTTATATACTCCTTCAGGAAAACATCATTTATTTTTACACATCTTAATACATGTGCGTGATTATTCACCCAAGATTTACCATTAATTAAATATGCAGTATTTGCATTTGATGACCAATCAGCCCCATCTTCTCCAACTAATAACAATTTTTCATCAAATATATAATCTTTTACAAAATCAACGATACCAGTCGCTCCATAATAAGGTATATTTCCTTTCTCTCTGGCTTCTTTTGAGATAGGAATCCTTTTATTATCTAAAGAATCACAAACATCACTAATTTTTACTTTTTGCCAAGTATCAGACATATTAACCACCTAATTTGCAAAATTCATAAATTTCAAAAAATAAACCCCCTAGGGCTATTAAAATCCCAATTCCAGCTACAATGACGCCAGCTAATGTAATTTTATTTAACGCAGCAGTCAACCTATCTGATGATTTACTCGATTCTTCAATATTTTTATTAAGTTTTTCGGCATTCTCATTTAGTTTTTTTAGATTTTCATCTATTCTGCCAATTGTCGAATACAATCCAGTAGGTGTTGATTTTTCAGAAAAATACCAGCCTAAAGTATCTAAAAACTTATCAATTTTTTCCTCTCTATTTTGTCCCCTTTGAAAATCACCTATCATACTCCAATTCCTCTAAAAAACTATTAACCTTTTTATTTATTTCTTCTCTTTCTTTCTCCAATTGTTTCAATTCACTCCAAACTTGTTTTACATCAATCTCTTCTTTTTCTTCATTTGAATCGATATAACGACTGATATTTAAATTAAATTCGTTTTCTTCAATTTCTTTTAAGTCAACCACCCGAGCATATTTTTCTACATCCTGATACTGATCATAAGTTTTAACTATTTTTTCAATATCCTGTTTTCTTAAAGTATTTTGATTTTTACCCTCAGAGTATTCTTTTGAAGCATCAATTATCAAAATTTTGTTTTTCTTTTCTTCAGATTTATTTTTATTAATAATCCATAAACCAACTGGAATACCAGCTCCATAAAATAATTTTGAAGGAAGTCCAATGATTGCTTCAACTAAATCATTTTTGATAATTTGTTCACGGATTCTACCTTCAGCTCCACCTCTAAACAAATCACCATGGGGGAGAACTACACCAGCCCGACCATTGGAATTCAAAGATTTTATTATATGAAGCAAAAAAGCGAAATCAGCATTTTTTTGAGGAGGTAATTCATAGCCATCTATTCTTCCATATTTATCGTTTCTAAAAGTTTCAAACTCCCAATCTTTAATCGAGTACGGAGGATTTGCTACAACTATATCGAAGGTTTGCAATCCGCCCATATTGTTCAAAAATTGAGGATTAGCCAAAGTATCACCTCGACGAATGTCAGCACTATCAAGACCGTGTAAAAAAGTATTTATTCTAGCAATAGCAAAAGTTCCAATGTTTATTTCCTGACCGTAAAGATAAAGAGATCGAGCAATTTGATCTCCAGACTTATCTTTTAAATAATTGTAAGCCTCTAAAAGAAAACCAGCCGAACCTACAGTTGGATCATAAATATGATCTTTTTGATGAGGTTTTACTATTCCGATAATCACTCGTTCAACTTCACGTGGAGTATAGAATTCTCCACCTTTCTTGCCTGCATCGGCCGCAAATTCTTTAATTAGATATTCATAGGCATCACCTAAAAGATCAGAACTAATATAATTACTTCCAAAGTTATATTGAGAGAAATGATTAATTAATTTTTGTAAAGTTTCATTTGGAAAACGATCTTTGTTAGCAAAATCTAAATCATCAAAAATTTTATCTAGCTTAGGACTATTTACATTAGTAATCTTGTCAAAAATTTCATTTAGTTTTTGACCTATATTTTCTGAAGTTTCGGAAATCACTGTCCAGCTACAATCTTTAGGAACTTGAAATCTGTGGTTATAGTCTGCTTCAGCCAAAGATTTATCTTTGAATTCTTCCAAAACCTTTTTATACTCTTCATCCCAAACATCACTAATTCGCTTATAGAAAAGAAGACCAAAAATATATTTTTTATAGTCAGAGCTATCAATTTTTCCTCTTAAAATATCAGCACTCTTCCAAAGAAACTGTTCGAGCTGTTGCAAAGTTAATTTGCTTCCCATCTTTGAAACTATAGTTTCGATATCTTGTTTGCGGTATTTTCTATCTTTTCGTGGTCCAACTCTAAGAGGAACCAATTCACCAGCCCTTTCCCAATTTCGTAAAGTATCAGGGTGAATCTTAAAAAGATCAGACACTTGTCCAATCGTTAAAAGATCATCCATATTTTCAAGTTGTTTTTTAATTAAGTCAGTCATACGCTCACTATATACCTAAAATTACTAAAAAACAAGTGTGCCTAAAATATATAAATAATACGGTACATTAGGTAATATAAATTGATTAGCACAATAATAATGTTTCATAGGTCTTCATAGGTTAATCAATTAGATTTAAAAATATTTAATGTTGAATTATTATTTTTCCACCCCCAAAAAAATAATCAAAAAAACCACTATAATATATATAGGGTCAGAAAAAATTATCGGAGTGATAAGCAAATATTTGCCAACATGAAGATAGGCTTAAAGCTACCTAAAGACCCCTAATGGTTTTACCAGTAAGGCGACCTAGACTAAAGACTGACTAGTCTAGGGATAAATATATTAATTTATCTAAACGCGACAAAAATCGCGCTATCGTCTTATGGTCAACAAAAACCAAAACATCGACATTGAGTATGTCGACATAAACTTACTCAACCCCTCCGCTTATAACCCTCGTCATCACGATAAGGAATCAGCAGAACAATTAAAGGAAAGTATCCGTCGCTTCGGACTAGTTGATCCATTAATAGTTAATTCCAATAAGAATCGACCCAATATTGTAATTGGTGGCCATTTCCGTTTAGAAGTTGCCAAAGAAATGGGAATTATCCAAGTTCCAGTCGTTTTTGTAGATATTCCCGACATTGAAAAGGAAAAGGAACTAAATCTTCGTTTGAATAAAAATACAGGAGAGTTTGACTTTAAATTATTGGCTGAGTTTGATCAAAAATTTTTAGATTCAGTTGGCTTTACCAGCGAGGAATTGGATGAAATTTTTGATATTGAAGCTACTCCTGAAAACTTTGATATTGATAAAGAATTAAAAAAAGTTGGAATAGATAATGTCTCAACAAAGACTGGTGACATTTGGCTTTTAGGAGAATCTAAACTAATGGTTGGTGATTCAACTAAAGAAGAAGATATTTTAAAACTCATGGGGAATGAAAAAGCCGATATGTGTTTTACTGATCCGCCTTATATTTTAGATTACCTAAGAGGTAAAAGAAGAAATAATCCAACTGACGGTTTTGGCGCCAAAAAAAACAGGAGGTATATTGGCACTGACTCACTCCCTGACAATTTTACTGAATTATGGATGGCTAATATTGCCAAAATTCAAAAAGAAAACTTTTCCATTATTGTTTATGAGAATTGGAAAAACATCAGAACTATATGGAATGAAATGGAAAAATATTGGCGAGTAAAAAATATGCTCGTTTGGCACTTACCTAACCGAAGTCAAGGGTTTTCCGCTAAATATAAATTCTTCTCAAAACACGATATTGCCATGGTTGGAGCGTCACCAAACAGTGATATTGAATTTAATCAGGAAGAAGAAAAAGATGGGCTTCAAGAAGAATATGAAACAGCACTTTATGCCATCAGTGGAAAACCTCAATGGGAAGGTTATGAGAAAGGCAAAAAATATCAGCCGACTGATTTTATTGAATACAAGGCGTCGGATGAAAAAAGCTCGGGGCAAGGGGTGATTTTTGGAACCAAGCCGTTAGAAATATTAATTCCCTACATTAAAGTCTTAACCAAAAGAGATGATTTAATAATCGAGCCTTTTGGTGGAAGTGGAAGCACTTTAATCGCTGCCACCAAAATGAAACGACGTTGTTATGTTATGGAAAAATGTCCGATTTATGCAGAAGTTATTAAAAATCGCTGGGAAAAATTAACCGGCAATAAAGCAGTTCTTTATGAGGGATAAATCGAGTTTTTTAGATTGTCTAAAAACTACTCCTATTGTTCAAACTGCTTGTCAAAAGACAGGAATTAGTCGCGCCACCTTTTATAGGTGGCGCAAGGAGAGTACTTCTTTTAAAGAGAGGTCCGATGTTGCTTTAAAAAAAGGAATTCATTTTATAAATGACCTTGCTGAGTCGCAGTTGATAAGTTCTATAAAGGATAAAAATATGACAGCCATCATTTTTTGGTTAAAACATCATCATAAAGATTATGCCGAAAATAGAATTTATTTATCTAGTGCAGATCAAGAAAAAATGGCTGAGCTTTTTAAGAATATTGATATTAATGGTTTTTATCAGTTTATGTTTAATAAATTTACTAAAGGTGAAATTCCTAAATCTATTGCCAATACATTACCATCAATAATTAGTAAAGCTTATCCAGACGGTGTGGAAATAAATAAACGGGAAAAATACGATGAAGCAATGGATGAATTAGAAAGGATTATTGACGCATGTAGTGGTCCAAATACACAAGAAAGTAATATAGATTCATCATCTGGACTTCCATAAAATCTACAGTATCGTTCCATCATGGAAAATATAAAACATGGAAATATACAGGAAAAAGAGCAGATAAGTTTTTGTCTTTATGCTAGAAAATCATCAGAATCTGACGAACGGCAAGCTATGTCAATTGAATCTCAAATCAATGAGATGAAAACGATGGCAGAAAGAGAGAATTTGTTTATCAAAGAAATTCGGCAAGAAAGTCACTCGGCTAAATCATCAGGATTAAGACCAGTTTTTAATAAACTTTTGATTGATATTAAAAATGGAGAATTTGATGGAATATTGACTTGGGCACCTGACCGATTAAGTAGAAATGCGGGAGATTTGGGAACACTAGTGGATCTGATGGATCAAGGAAAACTAAAAACTATTCGAACTTTTTCTCAATCATTTTCAAATAATCCCAATGAAAAATTCTTATTAATGATTCTCTGCTCTCAAGCCAAACTGGAAAATGACAACCGAGGAATAAATGTAAAACGCGGAATGAAAGCCAAATGTGAGGCTGGGTGGCGACCAAATATAGCTCCAATCGGATACCTCAATGTCATGAGCTACAACCGAATAAGTTATGTTGAAGTCGATAAAGAAAGAGCTCCGATAGTTAAACAAATGTTTCACCGAGTCGGAGAAAAAGGTC
>CAYRYK010000029.1:0-4779 GCA_964428535.1 uncultured Gammaproteobacteria bacterium
AATTTTCCAAAATGCCCAGAAAGAAAGTTGAGCCAGTTGTGGTTCAAGATATGTCCGTTGCTCAGGAACCTAAAATGGTAACTGAAGAGAAAGAGTTAAAAATTGATGATGTGGTTTTAAATCCAACAGTGGTAACTCAAGTAGAAGAAGAACAAAACCCCTCAGTCATAACTGAAGTTGTGACAGCTCCCCTTGATGAAAGGGAGCAATTTAATGATAAAAATTCGGTAACTTTTGTTAGACCACAGACAGTAGTTCAAACTCCAAAAACAATTCAACCAATTAAACCAGTAATGCCGCAAAGACCAATGGTAGCCAAGCCAGTTTATGTACAACCAGTGGTAACAGAATTAATTACTGGGGTATTAGAAATCATGCAAGATGGGAGTGGTTTTGTGAGACCACATTTTGCTCCAAACGGTAAAGATGCTTATATTGCTTCAATGCAAATTCGACGTTATGGCTTGAGAGCCGGGGATATGATTGTGGGAGCAGCCAAAAAACCAAAAGAAAATGAAAAGTATTGGGCAATGACTAGAATCGATAAAGTAAATGATATGGATTTGGGAAGTGCCTTAAGACGACCAGATTTTAAGGATTTGGTACCAATTTATCCAGAAAAACAGATGAAATTGGAAACTAGTAGTGAAACTTTATCAACTAGAATAATTGATTTGTTTTGTCCAATCGGTTTTGGTCAAAGAGGAATGGTGGTATCACCACCAAAAGCAGGTAAAACTACTTTATTGAAAGAAATTGCTGATGGGGTATCAAAAAATTATCCTAATGTTCATTTGATGGCAGTGTTGGTAGGTGAACGTCCAGAAGAGGTAACCGACATGCAAAGATTTATTAAAGGTGATGTAGTAGCTTCATCTTTTGATCAAAAACCAGAAGAACAAACCAGGGCGGCAGAAATTGCCATGGAAAGAGCTAAAAGATTGGTAGAATTGGGCAGAGATGTAGTAATAGTATTTGATTCGATTACTCGATTAGCTCGAGCATACAATTTGGCAATTCCAACATCGGGTAGAACTTTGTCGGGTGGTTTTGATCCAGTAGCTTTGTATCCAAGTAAGAAATTTTTTGGAGCAGCTAGAAAAATTGAAAATGGTGGTTCATTGACAATTATTGGTACTGCTTTAGTAGATACTGGTTCAAAAATGGATGATTTGATTTTTGAAGAATTTAAAGGAACTGGAAATATGGAGTTGAGATTGGAAAGAAATTTGGCGGAAAGAAGAATTTATCCAGCTTTTGATGTATTGAAATCGGGAACCAGAAGAGAAGATTTATTACTGGAACCAGCGGTGTTACAAAAAGTAATTTCAATTCGCCGAATGTTTGATGCCTTAGGAGAAAATAATGATGCTACCGAAATGATTATCGGTCAGATGACTAAGACAAAAAATAATGCAGAGTTTTTGGAAAAGATAGGAAAAAAATAAGCCTATCAGTTCATTAGCTTGTCAGTTTTTCAGATAAAATAAGGCATTGAATAATAAAATCCACCCCTGACCCCTCCTTTGAAGAAAGGAGGGGAATTTGTTTATACCCTGCCCAGGGCAGGGTGAGGGTTTGTTATACATTATTAATGTTTGATAATGTCTATTTTTAGGATAAAAGTATAATTTTGCTATAATAAAGACACCATGTTTGATTTTAGAGAGAGGTTTGACGAGGAAATAAAACTAATCAAAGAATTCCTGAGATTTGAAGGGGTTTTTGTGGCCAGTTTTTTTAAGAGTTTTTTGGGGTGGGCTGATTGGATTAAAGTGGCTTTGTCAAAATTGATGTATCGACAAAGAGGAAGATTTTCTCAGACATTTGTGAATGTGAGTATGGCGTTTTTGTTTTTTGTAGTAATTTTGTTTTCGGGGGCATTGGAAAATTTGGTAATTAGTAGTGATGGAAGTGAGAGTAGTGGAAGTAATTATTTATTGATGGCAGCAGATAAAGGTGGAGCAAAAACATTGGTATCAAATTCATTAAAGGGAGAGATTACAGAATATCGAGTACAACAAGGGGATACAACATCGAGTATTGCTCAAAAATTCGGAGTTAATATGGATACGATTATTTGGGAAAATAATTTGAAATCGGTAGATGCAATTAAAGTGGGACAGATTTTGAGAATTTTGCCGGTGAGCGGAGTAAGACATACGGTAAAACGAGGAGAAACTATTTATAGTATCGCTAAGGATTATCAAGTAGATGCACAAAACATCATTGATTATCCATTTAATACTTTTGCTAATGATGAAACTTTCGCGTTGGCGGCTGGTCAAGAATTGATTATTCCAGACGGTATTAAACCAAAAGAAATTTCAGTGGATACAACTAAGACAGTAGCTAGAACAGTGGCTCCAGTAGCTGGTGTAGTAGGTGAGGGTAACTTTATGTGGCCAACATCAGGTCATATTTCTCAGAAATTTTATTGGTACCATCAGGCAGTGGATATTGCTAACCCAAGTAACCCGGATATTGTGGCATCACAAGGTGGAACAGTGATTACGGCTGGTTGGAATGCAGGTGGCTATGGTAACTATGTGGTGGTGGATCATGGAAATGGTTATAAAACTTTGTATGCTCATATGTTGAATAATTCGATTGTGGTTAAACCAGGACAAGTAGTAAAACAAGGCCAAAAATTGGGAGTGATGGGATCAACGGGACGTTCAACTGGAACTCATTTGCATTTTGAAATTAAAGGACCAAGTGGGAATTTGAATCCGTTGACAGTACTTAAATAGTAAAACCCACTCCGTTTCACGGACCTCCCTTAAAAAGGGAGGCTTTGTAAAAGTTGCCATTTTTAAGGGAAATGTCACGAAGTGACAAAGGGTTTAAAATTCAGCGAAGAGAAAATGCGGGGAAAAGGGATTTTGATAAGTTGTCTAATTTTTTAGTTTTTGTTAGTCTGGTTGTATGAATAAAGTTTTGAAAATGTACACTAGAATTGTTTTGTTGTTGGTACCTTTTTTCTTTTTACCAACAATTTATGACTCTTTTGGTTTGGGTAAAAGTAGTTTTGTGTTTTTGACTGGAGTAGTGGGATTAATTTTATGGGTGGCAAGTTTGTTTGTTAATAAACAAACAGAAATAAAATATAGTAAGTGGTTGTGGTGGATATTGATTTTATTTGGTTGGTCAGTGGTGTCATTTTTTAGAATGACAAAAGGTGGTCAGGCAAGATCAATAACCTCATCAATGGGAATTGGGGGTTTGGCTGGCTTAGTGATTTGGTTTTTCTTGTGGTTACAAGTGAGAAGTAAAGAAGAGACAGAAAAACAGATGTTGTTTTTGTCAATTTCTGCCGTTTTAGTGGCAATAACTTCATTAATTGCTTTTTTGATTCCGACATCAAAGCTGCCTTTGAATTGGCCGACAAATAACCCAATAGTGTCGATTAGTGGAAGCTGGTCAATTACTGGGTCTTTGTTATCTGAAGCAGTTTTGTTTTTATTGGTATTTATATTTTGGGCTAAAAAGTTAATCAAGAAACTTAAAGAGAAGACTGATTTTAATGATTATTTTAAAGAAGCAATTGGAGTAGCATTTTTTGGTTTAGTATTATTTTTGGATATTTATAAATTGTTCAAACAGGGTTGGTTATATTTGGATGGAACAAGTGCTTGGGTAATAGCAGTGGAGACTTTGAAAAGTAATCCTATTTTTGGGGTAGGTTTGGGTAATTTTGTCGAGGCATTTTCTAGATTTAGACCAGCCAGTTTTAATAATACAGCTTATTGGTCTAGTAGTTTTGGTGTATCTTCAATGGGAATATTGAATTGGTGGAGTGAATTAGGGATTGTAGGTTTGGTAATTATAGTGATGATGGCTTTGATGGGATGGAAGAAAAGAAAAGATGGAAATTTTTTGACAGTCGGTTTGCTCGGATTGTTGGTGTTGATATTACCTCCAACTTATTTGAATGTGTTTTTGTGGTTTTTGGTGTTGGGTTTGACATCAGGTGAAGTAAAAGAAGCAAAATTATCTTTGCCAGTGGGGGAGAAAAAGATGGATTTAGTTCCTTACCTTTTGGCAGTGGTAGTGGCAGCCATATCTGGATTTGGCGGTTACAAAGTCGTAAAGTTGGTTTTGGGTGATTATTATTGGAAAGCTTCTTTGATGGCGGCGTCAAAAAATGATGGTACTGGTGTTTATAATTTGCAGATTAAAGCAATCGGAATGAATTCTAATTTATCCGATTATAGGGCGATTTATTCTCAAACTAATTTGGCTTTGGCTGAGACGATACTAACTTCTGGTGATAGTAAAAATTTGTCTGATGAAGATAAACAAAAAGCGTCGACCTTAATTCAACAAGCAGTGCGTGAAGGTCAAACAGCAGTGAGTTTAGACAGTAATTTGTCGGCTTATTGGATGAATTTGGGTTCGATTTATAAATCGCTGGTAGGTGTAGTAGATAATGCTTTGAATTGGTCGGTCCAATCATATCAACAGGCAGCAGTTTTAGATCCAGTAAATCCATCAGTAAATATGGCTTTAGGGTCAATTGCTTATGGAGCAGGTGATTATGCTTCAGCAGAGAGATATTTTGAAGATGCAGTTAAAGATAAGAATAATTATGCTAATGCTTGGTATAACTGGGCTTATGCAGCTAAACAACAAAATCAATTGCAGAATGCAGTGTTGAGGTTAGACCAGGCATTGAAATTGATTCCGGCTGATGGTGAGGATTATACAAAAGGTAAAGAAGAGTTGGATAAATGGAATAAAGAATTGGAAGAGGCAGTGAAGAAATATCAGGAACAA
>CAYRYK010000029.1:4879-6096 GCA_964428535.1 uncultured Gammaproteobacteria bacterium
TTGCCACCACTGAGAATGGAAACATAAACTTGAGAAGTAGAGGTAACTTGATTGTTGGTGATAGTGATTTCTTTTTGACCGGAAGTAAGAGTATCGCTGCCGGAAAGTGAATTGGAACCAGTGAGATTGGAGACTTCGATTTGATCAAGTTTTTCGGGGGCAGCAACAATTAGTCCTGAACCGGCATTAGCTTGGATGGTGGGTGAATCAAGGGATGAAGGGAGATCAGTGGTAGGAAGGGCAATAGGAGCAGTAGAATTGGTTTGAGAAGCAGCTTGAGGATTTTGAGAGATAAGTTTTTGTAGACTAGATTTTTCGGATTCAACTTGGGTTTTTTGGGTAGGATCGGATAAAATTGTGAGAAGTTTATCGTAAGTTTCGATAGCTTGAGAGAGAAGACCGACCTGTTGTTGGATTTTGGCTAAATCGTAAAAATTTTGAGCTTTGGTGGGGTCAAGAGCAACTGTTTGAGATAAATAGCTGATAGTGTTTTGAGCGTCACCTTTGAGAGCGTAAGCGGAAGCTAAACTTCGAGTGATTTCAGCGTCGTTGGGATTAAGTTTTTGAGCTTGGGAAAGATCGGCAATGACCTGAGTGACAACTTGAGGTTGGGAAGCAGCGACACTTTGATAAATACGACCGCGTTGGTAATAGCCACGATAGTCATTTGGAAATTCTTTGATGGCTTCGGTGGCGGCAACGATAGATTGATTAAGGGCATCAACACTTTGATTTTGACTGGCTTGAGTGAAGAGTTGTTGTGATGTTAAAAGATAATGTTGGATAGATTTAGGTACTTGTGTTGGTGATACAGAAGTTTCTGGTAAAGTAGTGTTTGAATTATTTACCTTTGAAGTATCGGTTTGGTCTTTATTTTTGAATAAAATGAGGCCGGAAAGAGAAAGGAGAGTAAGTCCAGAAATGGAAAGAAGAGGGAAGACGTTGTTATGAGAATGTTTTAAATTATTATTTAGACCAACTAGATTATTGTTAGTGAGGGAATCGTTAGTTTGAGAGGATTTGGTAAGGTCGTCAAAAACTTGTTGATTATTTGTTGGTAAGATAGGTGATTCGTTTAATTTGATTTGAGATTGGAGAATATTTTGAGATTCAGATGAGGGAGTGGTTTGTTCGATGGGGGAAGTGATTGACGGATCGTTAATTTCGATGCCGAGAGATTTTAATTTGCTGATTTGGTCTGAAGTTAATTGAGGCAT
>CAYRYK010000029.1:6196-9399 GCA_964428535.1 uncultured Gammaproteobacteria bacterium
GTAAGAGGATTATCGAGAGAAATAGTAAAGTAATTTTGAGCTGGAGTAGTTTCAGTGGCTGGAGTAACAACTTTATTTTTGACATAGAGAACTTGGTTATTAGTGGAACCAACTGGAGTAAGGTAAACCATGGAATTGGTGGTTAATTTGTCGGTAGAAATAGTAAGTTCAGTTTTGCCAGCGGATAATGTGGCGGTACCAGCGGTAGCATTTGAAGTTAATTGTGCCGAATTAGTGGCTAAATTTATATTATTATCGGAAGCAATAATAGTAGAAGCGCTGTCAGTGGCGATATTAATTTTGTTGGAATTAATTTCGGCGGCAGTAAGCTTTTGAGTTTCAATTTCAGCAGCGGTAAGAAGGTTAGCAAAGAGAGAACCAGTAACACTGAGGTTGCCGTTGATTTGAACGTTACCATTGTCAGCAATAACTAAAGTATCTCCCATGATATGAACGGAACCAGTATTGTTAGGTTGGATGTAAAGAGCGGTGTTGGTGGTTTGGATATAATTACCAGAAATAGAAACGTCACCGGCGGAAAGTTGACCAGTGATGAAGGCGTTGCCGAATTGAGCATCACCATTGACCATGAGCTGAGAACCAATAACTAAATTGTCAGTAAGATATAAATTACCTTTAATAGTGGCAGAATCACTAGCGATACTAGTAGACCAATTTTGAGATTCAGCCACGATGGCACTTGGGGTAGCTTCTGATTTATTGGAAGCAACGATATCTTTAAGTTCGTCACGAAGTGAGCTGATTTTGGCGGCCATAATGTCACCAAAAGTACCTTCCTTGGAAATAATTTGATCGGCATAGAGGGTAGAGACGCTGGCTTCGTTAGCAGTGACTTTTTCAGCAGTAACTTCGGTAGTTTGGATATTTTGAGCGATTAAATCATCAGCAGTGATTTGAGTGGTTTGGATATCAGTGGCAGTAAGAGTATCCGCCACAGAAAGGTTTTTATCAACTTGAACATCGCCGGTAATTTCTACTTTGTTGCCGAGGGGGGAAATAATATTGGTGGCTAATTCATCGGTAGCTGTCTTTTTGGAGAATAATTTTTCGGTGACGATATTGTTGGAAATAATGTTGGTAGCGGAAATAAAGCCAGCTTTGATTTTGGCAGAGGCAATTTGGGCAAAATTGGCTATTTTAGTGACAGTATCGCCAAATGAATCGGTGACATGATAAGTGGCATTTTGGATTTCATTTTTAATACCATCGTAACCAAGTGAAGCAAGAGTACTATCGGAGACGTTGTAGTTAATATTGACTTGACCGGTGGCGGTAATATTAACGTCAGGATCGTAGTAAGAGGTGTTGGCTAAAATAACGACTTTACCAACATATCGGCCATCGGGAAGGCGATAACAAGGTTTATCGGCGTTGAGAGCTGGTCTATCCTCAGCTTCAACTGGCCAATTGATATCATTGACAGAATTGATAGGAGTACATCGAGATTCGTTCCAATCGGTAGATTGAACAACTTCACCGGCGATGTAACCAGCCTGAGTGATTTTTTTACCAAATCCGGGTAAATCTGAAGTGGTGATTTTGTCACCAATATTGATTTGATCAAAACCAGTAACCATAACTGGGATACGTCCGGTAAGAGCAATATCGGATTTGTTATCGTCATCACGACTGCCAACAATAGCACTGCGACCGAGAGTTTTTTCGGGGTTAGTACTAACAACACCGATAAGTTTTTTAGAACTGGAATTACAACGGGTAATGATGTTGTCTTGATCGCTACTACAAACCATTTCACCTTTTTTGAGGGTGGGGTAGCCTTCGTTGTTGAGAAGACTACTAACGACTTGCATTTTTTCGGCGATATCCATTTTTTTGTCGTAACCAATATTTCCGTAGTAGACACTACCGTTGTTAGCTTTGGCGTAAATATAGGCATCGTGGGTGACACCGACAGTGATAGCATAAAAACCACTTGGTATAGCTGATGTTTTCATATAATTAGCGACAGCAGCAGAATTACCACCACCACTCATAGATCCTTGGAAAAAAGCACCTGGATAATCAGTGCCGACATTAGCGAAGATAGCAGCGATAGTGCCACCGACAGTGAAAGTGACAGTGGTACCGCCGGTAGTTGGGGCAATAACAACCCCACCAGTACCAGATACAGCATTACTAATAGCCAAAGAACCGGTAATGCGGCCATTACCACTAACATGGAATTTAGCTTGAGGGTTGGTTAGACCAACACCAACACTGCCATTAGTACCAAAGAAGAGTTGGTCATTCCAAGTGATGGCACTACCAGCGGTAGCACCATTACCAACATCAATACCAAGACCGTTGGTATAACTTTGAATTCTGGCAGCAGCGGTAGAACTGATATATGTTTGGCTACTGGAATCGTCAACATTGAATTTAATGGAACCAGTGTTAGCTAAACTGAGAGAATTTTTGGTGATATTGGCGACGGCTGGATCGAGGAAGAAGTCGGAATTGTTGGAGTCAAGATATCTAGTACCGACTATTGAACCAACAAAAACTCCAGAAACGTCTGAAACGGTATTTCCACCTAGGGTAGCGGAAGCGGTAGTACCGACCCAAAGTGGAGCCCCCGGATTGATGGTACCAATACCAACAAAACCAGAATCAAAAATAGTATTGACTGATGATGGACTAGCGTTAGCATTAAACCAGCTACTTGTTGGTCCGCCGATATAAAGTCTGTGGTTGGTACTATCGTAGCCTATTCCAGCCCAGTAATTCCAGTCCCAATTATTACTATCGCTGAAGCGAAGTTGTTTGATATTCCTAATAATTACATCATTTGAACTTACATTGGAAACAGTTGCTCCACCAGGAAGACTAAGATATGGAGTTGAGCCGCTAAGAAGGAAACTAGTAGTTCCAGAACTAGAAATTTGGACTCGGTCAGTACCACCTGTATTTAAGAGTAAACTACCTGGTCCTCCAATAGATAAAGCAGTGTTGGCATCGCTGGTAGTTTTGCTGCCAGTATTGTCAATAAGGCGGAAATTCCAGACAGCATTGCCGGTTTGGTAGGTGTTATCGGCGCTGTGTCCTAGTTGCAACATGGTCATTTGGGTATAATCGTCGATACGTCGAATTGAAAGTCCGGCATTTGGCCAATCGAGAACTTCGGCTCCGGCATTACTAAAAACATTAATATTAGCAGTACCTCCTTCAACAACTAATTTTTG
>CAYRYK010000030.1:0-2254 GCA_964428535.1 uncultured Gammaproteobacteria bacterium
GTTTTACCTTGGCATTTTCAATACAGTCGTGCCAGTTTTGAAGTTACTCTGCTTCTTTCACTTATTCTCTCTGGGACTATCTATCTATTTAAATTTATTCAACAACGCAAAAATTATTATCTTTACCTTAGTGTTTTATTTTTTTGTCTTAGCTTCTACACCTACAACACAGCCAATATTTTTGTCCCGCTATTGATAATTTCTATTTTTATTCTTAATTTTAATGAGTTCATTACTACCCTCAAACTTAAAAATATTTTAATCTCTGGAATTATTTTTTTAGTTATTACTCTTCCATTACTTCAACAAATATTTTTTGGGTCAGCCGGCAATCGATTTGGTTTAATCAGTATTTTTCATGACCAAAATACTATCAATCAAATTATTGAAAAAAGAACCTCTTTTTCCGCTATTAATCCTAAAGTTGAATCAATTTTTCACAACAAACCACTTGCCTGGTTAAAAGTTTTTGCTCAAAATTATCTCACTAGCCTATCACCATCATTTCTTTTTGTTCAGGGTGATAAATTAAACCTTCGCCATCAAGTAACCGGTTTTGGTTTAGTTTTTATTTCATTCTTACCCTTACTTATTATTGGCTTTTTAACCAAAAACAAATCATCGTTACTTAATAAACTAATGTTGTGTTGGTTATTTTTATCTCCAATTGCCGCTTCATTAACCGTAAACGGTGGTACCCACGCCACCAGACTATTTCTTATGACTCCAGCTATCGCTTATTTTATTGCCTCGGGTTTATTTTATTTATTTCAATCCAAATCTAAATTTACCCAACTAATTATACTTATCATTGGTTTAACCTCAATTTTTGAGATAATCGGATTTTGTCATGAATATTTTATTCATTATCCCAAAGATTCCTTTGAGGTTTGGAATTATGGTTACCAGAATCTTTTTCAGTCTGTTCCTCAAAACTCAAACCATATCTATGTCAGTAACGCCACATACAATTCACTTTTACCCTATGTTTTTTATCAAAAATATTTCCTCAATAAAGGACAAACTCTCAATGATCTCAGTCATCCAATTAGTAATAATATGTCCGGATTTATTTTAGATTCTCGTACTTCATTTATTAATAATTGGGGCCAACCAGACGTTCTTCAAAAAATCAGTCAAATTTCTCAAACAGGCGATACTTTTATCCTTTTTCAAATCAAAGACATTCCTGGTGATATGGATTTTTCCCAAAAACCTCTGACTGGCTTTAAAACCATTAAAACTGTTTACAATCCTAACCATACTATTTTAGGTCAAGTCATTCAAAAACAATGAAAAATAAAATTATTCTAACTCTAGTTATAATTATTGGTGCTTTTTTAAGACTAGTAAATTTAGGCAGTCTACCAAATTCTTATTCACCAGATGAATTGGCTCAGGGCTATACCGCTTATTCCATTATTCAAACCGGCAAAGACGAATGGGGGAATACTAATTTACTAAATCTTCAATCATTTGGCGACTACAAACCACCAATTCAAACATTACTTATGATTCCCTCAGTTAAATTTTTCGGTCTTAATCCATTTGCGGTCAGATTACCCAATGCTGTTTTTGCTATTTTTACTATTCTCTTAACCTATCTAATTGCCGAAATTTTATTTAAAGACAAAAAAATATCCCTTCTTAGTGCCCTTTTTATAAGTCTTTCTCCATGGAGTTTACCGATGTCTCGAATTGCCCTAGAAGCTAATTTAGTTGTCTTTATAGTTTCTTTGGCCACTTACTTATTTTTACAAGCCCATCGAAAGAATAATCTTTTCTTATTAATTTTATCGATTTTCTTTTTTGGCGTTAGTCTTTTTACTTATCACTCAGCCAAAATATTTACCCCATTATTCTTAATCTTCCTCATCATTCACCAAAAAACTTTTTCTCGACCGAAATTTCTTTTTACTTCTATTATTTTATTCTTTGCTTTATTCAGTTTTAATTTTTATGTTAACAGCCAGATAAAATCAAATCGGACTAACGATATTGCCATATTTAATCCTACTGATCATTGGGTTTCTGTTTCCAACAGTCAATACGAAATTACTCAAAGTGGCTTACCTTATTCCATTACTAAACTTTTTTACAATAAACTTGTTTATCTCTACGATATTTTTAGTCAAAGTTATCTATCATATTTTTCACCTCAGTTTTTAGTGACTCACGGTGCTGGCGAAACCACTTATGGCATGATTCCAGGCTATGGAGTTCTTGGTCTTATTCCTGGTCTTGGTTTTGTTTT
>CAYRYK010000030.1:2354-4691 GCA_964428535.1 uncultured Gammaproteobacteria bacterium
CATCAACAAGCCAATGAATATCTCCAAAAAATTCCATCAGATCATATTATTTATTCTCGAAAACTTTCTGAACCACAAGCATATGTTAGCTTTTTCAATCAAATCGACCCTAGGATAACCCAATCAGAAACCAATAATTGGTCTGCATTCCAACAAAAAGGGTTATCATTTCTCGACCAGCTTGGAGAATATAAATTAGGTAAATTTACCTTTAAAGAAATTAATATTCCCTCAGATTCTCAACTACCCAATACAATTATTGTTGGCCGTCCAGAAGAATTCCACGATATTAAACCAGACTATATTATTTACTATCCTTTAAAATCCGAACAAAAACCAGCTATTTATATCTATCGGACTAAAATATGACCCTTAAAAAAAATATCATCGGTTTAATCCTAATATTAGGTCTTTTTTGTAGACTAATTTTTATCAATCAATTTCCTCCTAGTCTAAATTGGGATGAGGTTTCTCATGGTTACAATGCCTACTCAATCCTAAAAACTGGCCGTGATGAATGGGGGACATTATTACCAACTATTTTCCGATGTTATGGCGATTTTAAACTTCCAGTTTATATTTATTCTACCGTTTTACCAGTCTTAATCTTTGGATTAAATACTTTTTCAGTCCGACTAATTTCTATTTTAGCCGGCAGCTTAACTCCTTTAATTATTTTTCTTATCTTAAAAAAACTCCTCCCTCATCAAAAAATCTTGCCTTTTATTGGGCTTTTAATCACTGCTTTTTCGCCAGCAACTATTTTCCTTTCCCGAGTTGCTCTCGAAGCTAATCTATTCATGTTTCTTTTTTGTCTTAGTTTTTATTTTTTACTCTCTCATAAATTTGGTTGGAGCAGCTTTATTTTTAGTCTTTGTCTTTTTACTTACAATAGTAGTCGAGTTTTATTACCTTTTTATTTAATCAGTCTAATTTTTCTTATTTTTAAAACAAAATTTAACTTTAAAAAAAATTTCCTTATTTTTATTCCTTTTATTTTTCTCAGTAGTTTAGTCGTCTTTCAAACTCTCAATCAATCAGGCCAAGCTCGATATCAATGGGTTTCTATTCTTGATTCTGGCTCCATTAATCAAATTAATGAACTCCGTCAAGTTTATCCCAGATTTTTAATCAATAAGGTTACCTTCTTTACCTACACTGCAGCCAAAAACTATTTCAGTCACTTCAATCCAGATTTTCTTTTTTTCTCTGGCGGATCTAACTATCAATTTAGTCTTCCTAATTTTTATCTAATTTCTCCTTTATTAATCCCATTCCTAATTTTAGGCATAATTTATATTATCAAAAATAAAAATCATCCTCATTTACTCCTTATATTTTTTTGGTTTTTAGTCTCACCCCTTCCTTCAGCTATTACTCGTGATGCCCCCCATGTTCTTCGCAGTATTATTTTTATTCCATCAACTATTTTAGTTATCAGTCTTGGATTTAACTACACTCTGCAAAAATTTAAATTTTTACCAATTTTTTATACTTTAGTTACCCTCATAATTGGCCAAATCTTTTTTTGGCCAAAATATATAGAATATTCTCAAAATTATTCCTCCTCTTGGCAGTATGGCTACCAACAAGCTATTGAATATGTAAAAAGTCATTATCAAGATTATGATCAAATAATTATTACCAAAAAATATGGTGAAGCTCACGAGTTTCTCCTATTTTATTGGCCATGGAATCCTCAAAATTACCAAACCGACGGCTCAAAAAATTGGGATTATCATGCTAGTTGGTATTGGATTAATGGTTTTGATAAATTCAAATTTATTAATGACTGGGAAATCAAAGATTATACAAAAAATATAAATAACAACTCAAAAACCCTTTTAATTACTTCACCAAACAATTACAATCAAGATAACACTAAACATTTAGAAACAATTAATTTTCTCAATAATTCACCTGCCTTTGAAATTTTGGAAATAAAATGAAATCAAACACCAAAACCAAAATTATTCTTACCACCATAGTTTTAATTAGTTTCTTTATTAGAATTATCTTCTCTCAAAAAATACCCTTACTTTGGGACGAAGCAGCATTAGGTTACAACGCTTATTCGGTTCTTCAAACAGGCCGTGACGAATATGGTCAATTTCTTCCACTCATTTTTAAATCATTTGGCGACTATAAACCTGGGTTATATGTTTATCTTTGTTTACCATTCATCAAAATTTTTGGTCTTAATGACATTGCCGTTCGTCTCCCATCAATTATATTGGGCTCCTTATTACCTTTATTTATCTATTTATTAATCAAAGAAATTAATCCCAAATCACACCGTGTTGCTCTACTTGCCGCTCTTATTACTGCTTTCAATCC
>CAYRYK010000030.1:4791-8993 GCA_964428535.1 uncultured Gammaproteobacteria bacterium
CAAACTATTATTAGTGAAACCAACAAATTTGACTACCAACTATTTTACAGTCAACCAATGTTTTTCCTTCGCAATTTTCTTTCTCGATACTTCAATCATTTTTCTCCAAAATTCTTAACTTTCGAAGGTGATTGGCAAAATCCTCGTCACTCAGCTCCTTATATTGGAGTTCTTCTTTACCCTAGTTTAATTTTTTTATTTATCGGTTTATTCTCTGGTTTTATTCGTCAAAAAACTGAAAAGCTTAATATTTTCTTTCTTATTTGGTTATTAGTTGCTCCCATTCCTTCAGCTTTAACCCGAGATTCTATTCAGTCAGTTAGGGCCATGTCTTTATCTATTCCTTTAGTTTATTTTATTGGTCTAGGACTTTTTACTTTTTTCGAAAAATTTAAATCAAATATTTTTAAAATTATTGTTATTGGTGTCTATTTAATTTCTTTTGGTTATTATAGTGACCTTTATCTTAATCATATGGTTGCCAAATCACCTTATGATTTCCTTTATGGCTACAAACAAGCCATGGAATTTGTTGATCAAAACCAAAACAATTATCAACACATTGCCTTTAGTGACTTTTATGGTCAGCCATACATTTTTTACCTTTTCTATTCTCAATATTCACCTCAAAAATACCAACAACAGGCCAAACTAAATGATAATTCTTTAGATACAGGCAAAATTGATTCTATTAAAAATATTACTTTTGGTAGCCCAAGCTATGAGTTAATTAGCCAAACACCACATTCATTAGGGATTTTTTCTCAAGAAGAGATTTATCGGCAGGGGATTGATAAAAAACCAGAATTCTCTAAATTTAAACCACTAAGTTCTATCGGCAATATTTCTACTTTTTACGCTTATGAAAATCCTTAAAAAAATAATTCTACCTCTAATTCTAGTTACTGCTTTTTTAATTAGATTTGTTGACCTCAATAATACTCCAGCTCTAAATCCCGATGAAGCTGCCCTTGGTTATAATGCCTATTCTCTTATTCTCACTGGCAAAGATGAACACGGTATTTCCTGGCCACTTCACTTTAAATCATTTGGAGATTATAAACCAGGTGGCTATGTTTATTTAGCTATTCCTTTTATTAAAATCCTCGGTTTAACCCCAATTGCCACTAGGTTACCAAATCTCATCCTATCGATTTTAACTATTTTATTCACTTACAAACTTATTTTTCTCCTCTCCAAAAACCGTAATTTAGCCCTTCTAAGTGCCACAGTTTTAACTTTCTCTCCTTGGCATATTCACTTCAGCCGAGGCGCTTGGGAATCATCATCTGCTTTGTCATTTATCGTTATAGGAACATATTTTTTCTTTAAATCAATCAAAGAAAAATTCCTGCTAAACTTTTCACTTTTTACTTTAAACTTTGTACTGTCTTTGTATATTTATCATTCAGCCAGGCTTGTGGCTCCGCTTCTAGCTCTCAGCCTTTGTTGTCTTTATTTTAAGTTTTTAATCAAAAAAATCCCTCAAATAATTATTCCCATTATTTTTGCCGGAATTATCGCTGCGCCCGTTTTATTTTCCTTCCTAAACAATGGTGGCACGGCTCGAATCGGGGGTGTTGGTTTAACCGCTGACACTGGGCCAGCCAGTCGATCAGAAGAATTACTTAATCAACATCAAGGAGTCAAACTAATCAACCGAATTACTCACAATAAACGAGTTCTTTATCTTATTTCTTGGGCTGAAAAATATGCTTCTCATTTTGACTTTAATTTCCTCGGTATCAATGGTGACGAAGTTCCTCGTTCAAAAGTTCCCGAAATGGGACAAATTCATTTAATCGAAATACCTTTACTAATCCTTGGCATTATTTTTATTCTCAAAACCAAAGAATTTAGTTCAAAATCCAAAATATTTATCTTTCTCTTTCTCTTTATTGCTCCCATTGCCTCATCTCTGACTTTTCAAGCCCCTTCAGCCCTTCGAGCTTTATCTATGGTTATTCCTATCACTATTTTTATTTCTGCCGGCATTTATTATTTCTTCGACATCATCCAAAAAAATAAATTTAAAAAATTAATATCTTTTATATTTGTCGTTGTATATGTTTATTTCATCGCTTACTATTTTGACTCATATTTTCTTCACTATGCCAAACGTTATCCTTTTGCTTGGCAATATAAATTTGATGAATTAGTTCCATATTTAGAATCAAACAAGAATAATTATCAAAATATTTATGTCACTAATAAATATGACCAACCATATATTCTTTTTCTTTTCTTTTCCAAATATCCACCCCAAAATATTCAATCACAAATTAAGCTAACCCAACCAGATAAGTATGGGTTTTCTACTGTACTTGGTTATGACAATTACCATTTTGGTAAAATTGATTGGAATCAAATTCCTGATAATTCTCTGGTAGTTGCCTCAGATGAAGTTACTAATCAGCAACCATTTAAAACTATTTACTTTTCAAACGGTCAACCGGCATTTAAAATTTATAAAAAATAATGAAAAACAAAATTGCTTTATCAGTCACTTTAGCCACCTACAATGAATCCAAAAATATTACCCGATGTTTAGATGCCGTCAAAGATATTGCCGACGAAATAATTGTGGTTGATGGTCAATCACAAGATAATACCGTCGAATTGGTCAAAAAATTTAAACAAGCCAAAGTTATTTCTACTACCAACAAACCTATGTTTCACATCAATAAACAAATGGGTATTGATGCTTGTCATGGTAGTTGGATACTTCAACTTGATGCTGATGAAGTTGTCGCTCCAGAGCTTAAAAAAGAAATTCTCTCTATTATTAAACAAGATTCATCAGAAATTAAAGAAAATGGTTTCTGGATCCCTCGAAAAAATTATTTTTTAGGAACTTTTCTAAAAAAAGGTGGTCAATATCCCGATCCAACCATTAGATTTTATAAAAATGGTAAAGCTCATCTCCCTTGTAAAGACGTTCACGAACAAGCTATCGTCGATGGTCAAGTTGGCTGGTTAAAAAATGACCTTGAGCATTATGCTGATACTTCTTTTTCTCTTTATTTACTTCGAGCCAATCGTTATACCACTCTTTTAGCTGATGAATTAAAATCAAAAAATACTCCAATTAATTTTGGTAGTTTTCTAAAATTTTATATTGGCAAACCAATTTGGTGGTTTTTAAAAACTTTTTTCCGCCACCGCGGTTATGTCGATGGTTTTCCTGGATTTGTTTTTTCATTTTTCTCGGCCCTCCGATTTCCAATTGCCTATACCAAATATTATGAACTAGCCAAAACCAAACGTGATATTAATTTATCCCAAGATTGGGACAAAAAATGAGTAAAAAAATAAAAATTGCAATTGATATTTCACCCACCATCGACGGCAATTCAGTTCGCGGAGTCGGATACTATACCCAAAATTTAGTCGATGCTTTGCAAAAAGAAATAGAAACTAATCCTGATTATAAAAATTGGAGCATTAACCTTATTAAGGATAAAACACTAAACACTGAAGGTTATGACTTAATTCATTATCCATACTTTGATCCATTCAAATTAACCTTGCCTAACACTAAAAGTATCCCTACTGTAGTTACTGTCCACGATCTTATTCCTCGACAATTTAAATCACATTTTCCAGTCGGCTTAAAAGGTGAATTAAAATGGCTACTTCAAAAAAACCGACTTCGAAAAGTTTCATCCATTATAACTGTCTCGGAGTATTCCAAAAAAATTATTAATCAAATTACGAAATATCCTTTATCAAAAATTTTTGCCACTCACTTAGCCGCTGACAACAGTTTTAAACCAATATCTGATACCCAAAAGCTTTTAAAAATAAAAAAACAATATTCACTTCCAGATAAATTCGTCCTATTTGTAGGTGATATTAACTGGAATAAAAATATACCTAATTTAGTCAAAGCCTGTCTAAAAAATAAGTATCCTCTAGTTATTGTTGGCTCAGCTGCTACTAAGTCAGATGTTCCCGATCATCCATGGACTCAAGATTTAATTTGGCTTCAATCTAAATACCAAAAATTAAAAAATAAAAAGGTAAAAAGATTAATTTTTACTGGATTTGTTTCCGATGAAGATTTACCAGTAATCTATAATTTAGCTACTATTTATTGTCAGCCATCATACGCCGAAGGCTTTGGATTGCCTTTAATCCAAGCCATGCAATCTGGCTGTCCAGTTGTTTTTAGCCGCGATACTTGCTTACCAGAAATTATG
>CAYRYK010000031.1:0-3508 GCA_964428535.1 uncultured Gammaproteobacteria bacterium
CCCCAACCAATTTTAGTGTAAGTTTCTTTACACTCTTTTTCTAACACTCCCCCAACTACCTCTGGTTCATCACTAAAAAATGGTTTAATTGCCGACAAATCTTTGTCTTGCAAAATATTCCATTTATTATGCCCACCCATATTTGGCGATTTAACTCCATAAACCACTTTTTTAAAGTGTAATTCTCTCATCATAAATGAACACATCGGACATGGTTCGCAATTCGAATAAATTTCACAATCTTTTAAATCTTTGCTCTTTAGTTTTTTCTGAGCTTTTCTCATTGCCATAATTTCAGCGTGACTGGTTACATCATGATTTTTCTCATTGGCATTAGTCACCGCCACAATTATCTTTCCGTCTTTAACAATCAAACTTCCAAACGGTGCTTCACCTTTTTTCACCGACATTTCTGCCAAAGCGATACATTTTTTGATGTAATCCTCGTCAGTTTTTGGTTTTTTAGAGTAACTCATTTCTTCCCTCTTCTTTTAATTTATCGACCACCTGCCCCACTTTTCCAGTCAAACTCTTTCGAGTTATTAATAAACCATCTTTTGTATCAACTACCACCAAATCCTCTACTCCAATCAAAGCCACATATTTTTTCTCACCTCGATAAACAAAATTACCATGGGAATCTGCCTCAAACACATCAGTAGCATCATACATATTTTTCTCTTTCATATAATTAGCCACCGATTCCCAAGTTCCAAAATCTACCCAATTAAATGGCAATTCTACTACCAACGCCTCATTATTTTTGTAAACAATTTTAGTCACTTCCTCTATTGCCCCTTTTGGCATGGCCGCATAATTTTCAATTACATCACCATTTTGAGAAATATTTACTAATGGTTGATACCACTCGACTTTATATTTTTTATACATCTCCAACAATTTATTTGGCGTCATGGTTGTATGGTTGGCATGAAGCAACAATTTGTCTGTTCCTAAATATTGATTAATTTTTTCTTCCTCAGTTCTATCAATATAATCTGCCACTTCATAAATTTTGACACCATTTTCTTCGCTCACCAAATTACCCTTAACTAAATAATCTACTCCGGCCACCACCATGTTTGGTACAAACCCACCAGTTAAGTATTTACCAGTCTCTCCGGATAACTTACCGGCCTCATCAATCATTTGTAAAAATTTTTCATCTGGCTCTCTTAAAACATCGGCTTGAACCAGAATAAATGGTTCATCACCAAAACCTCTTTTAATCAATTGGGCTGCTGCAAATCCAGTTGCTGGACCCTGATTTCTCATTTCTGGTTCTGCAAAAATATTTTCCTCCGGAATTTCTGGTTTTAAACTCTTAGCAATTTTGGCTTGAACTTCGTTAGTTTGTAAAAATATTTCTTCTGGACCAAATTTCTTTCTCAAAGCTTCGTAATTTAATTCAAATAACGATTTATTTCCAATCAATGGTAAAAAATGTTTTGGCATCGAACTTCGGCTCATTGGCCACATTTTTGAACCTATACCACCACAAATTATTACTGCTTTCATCTTATATTTTTAATAAAAAATAATATTTAAATTTCTAAATTTTAGATTTGATTTAAAATTAAAAATTTCAAATTTAAAATTAATCTGAACACATTATACCAATTTATTTAGCTATAAAAGTTTTTATATTTTCTATTGTTGTTACCACTATTCTTTCAATTGCCTCTTTGGTATTAAAAGCATTGTGGGGTGTAAACACTACATCATCCCTATCTCTTAACAAATGAAAACTTAAAATATCCTGCAAATTATCCTTAGTAATTTTTTTACTCATTATTACACTCATACTTTCCACCATCACTTCTTCCTCGGTCACATCCAACCCTGCCCCAGCTAAAATCTTATTATTCAATGCCCAAACAATTGCCTCAGTTTCGACCACTGCTCCCCTAGCCGTATTAATCAAAAAACTTCCCGGTTTCATCAACTTGATATTTTTCTTATTAATCATATGGTGAGTCTCTGGAATTGCCGGCACATGTAATGTTACAAAATCAGCATTTTTTAAACATGTCTCCAAATCGACATATTTAAAACCAATCTTTTTTTCTAATTTTGGGTCTGGGTATCCATCCACCCCTAAAACTTTCATTCCAAAGCCTCTGGCGATTTTAATTACATTTTGTCCTATCTTTCCGCAACCAATTACACCCAAAGTTTTCCCATACAAATCTACTCCCGTCAAACCCTCCGGATTAAACTCCCCATCCTCTACTGATTGATGAGCTACTACAATCTTTCGAGTCGTCGCTAACAACAAAGCAAGAGCATATTCTGCCACTGTGTTTGACCCATATACTGGTACATTGGCCACCACAATTCCATTTTTTTTACACTTATTACAATCTATATGATCCATTCCTGTCGACCGAGTTGCTAGCATTTTCAAATTCGGCATTTTTTCCAAAGTCTTTTCATCGAAGGTTGAATAAATAAACGGTGAAATAATATCGTATTTGGCAGCTAACTCTAAATTATCTTGAACTTCTTCTTTAAATATACCCACTCCAAATGTATCTAATCTACTAATTTCTCGTTCAATAATTTCTTTTTCCCAACTTTTCACCCCAAAAAAAGCAATTTTAAAATCTTTCTTATCCTTAGTCATAAATAATTCTACCTCATTTAAACCTAAATTAAACCACTACTCTATTCTTAGCAAAGTAAATAAATATTATTAAAATAATTTCAAAAATTTAGTTTCTCGACATAAATTGGCCAAATCTTTAAACCCCATTTTTCATCTCATTGACACACTAATATCCAATGTGATTAACTGAATGCAGTTAACCATTATTTTGATACAAGAGGAGCCACCAAATGGATATTCAAAATGAATCACAAGATAAACTTGTGAAACAATCGTCGCCCAAAAAAATCAATGGCGTCTCTATCGACAACTTGCCTGATCTTTTGACTGTTGCCGAAGTCGCCGATCTTCTTCGTGTCAGCAAACTCACCATCAAACGCTGGGGTAAACGGGGTAAACTTCCGGCTATCCGTATCAATGCTCGTGGTGATCGCCGCTACCGTAAAGAGGCTGTTCTCTGGCTACTGGGAATTCAAGCCGAATAAATTAAATCCTGCCCATCTGCCTAAAATTCATCCTTTTCAAACTTTTCCGTGGTCTTCTCATTTTTTACTGGCACGGTTTCTCTCGAACCAATTATTTCGATATCTTCACCAACTAAAACTTTAAAAATCTTTTCTGTTAATCCATTACCATACTCCAATGCCTCACTCCCAATTTCTGGAAATCTAGTCATATTAAATTTTCAAATTTTAAATCAATTTTTTGTCTTAAAACAGGAATTTCCAAAAATGGCTCTATACTACAATCTCCATCAGAGGGAATTAAATCATCGGTTGAAACTTTTTTAGAAATATCTCCATCTAAACTTGGCATCACTTGAACTCTATCACCAAAAGGCGATTTAAAAATGCCTTCCCAACTAGAAAAATCCTGCTCACTCATCTACCCCAAATATAA
>CAYRYK010000031.1:3608-8969 GCA_964428535.1 uncultured Gammaproteobacteria bacterium
TGAGCATAATCTCTCACTCGTCTCAACAATCTATTAGCAATTCTTGGTGTTCCCCGTGATCTTTTAGAAATTGACTCGGCTGCCTCTGGTTCTATTTTTACTCCCAATACTTCACTGGTTCTTTCCACAATTTCTTTCAAATCATTATCCTCATAAAAATCCAACTGTTGGACATAGCCAAATCTGTCTCTCATTGGTCCAGAAATTAAACCAATTCTCGTTGTTGCTCCCACCAAAGTAAATTTTTGTAAATTAAGTCTGACAGTTTTTGCTGCTGGTCCTTTACCCAACACAATATCCAAAGCAAAATCTTCCATAGCCGAATAGAGCATTTCTTCCACTAATTTATTTAATCGATGAATTTCATCAATAAACAAAAAATCTCCCTTCTTTAAACCCGTCAAAATCGATGCCAAATCCCCTGCCCGAGTCAATGCTGGCCCCGATGTCATCTTGATATTAGAATTCATTTCTCGAGCCATCAAACAAGCCAAAGTTGTCTTTCCTAAACCTGGTGGACCATAAAATAAAATATGATCTAAAGTTTCTTGTCGCGACTGAGCTGCTTTTAAAAAGATATCCAATTGTTCTTTTAATTTTTCCTGACCAATAAATTCATTTAATCTCTGTGGTCTCAACTTTTTCTCGACAGCTTTCTCCTCTGTCTCCGCCTTTGGGTTTAGTGTCTTATCTTCTTTTTTTATTTTATTTTCTGTTTTCATACTAAATACTTAATACTAGATACTAAATACTAAAGATTTGAAAGGCACCAACTTAGCTTCTCCTCTGTGGTTTCTAAATTAACTGGCAATTTTCCTGTCACTTTATCAATTTCTTTTTTGTCAAAACCTAATTGTTTCAAACTCATCACTAAATCATCATCCACCAAACTTTCATCTTTCGATAAATCTAATTCACCCAATCCCCCAATTTTTGATTTCAAATCAATAATAATTCGTTGAGCCGTTTTCTTACCTATTCCCTTAATCTTCTCAAAAAAGCTTACGTCAGCATTCCCAATTGCCTTAATAATAGCCAAACTTTCAGTCTCTCCCAAAATTCCTGCCGCCGTTTTCGGCCCTACTCCCGACACTGAAATTAACATTTTAAATAAATCTACTTCCTCCGAGTTTTCAAACCCAAACAAGTTAATATCATTTTCCGACACTGCCATATAAGTCGCCACTGTTAATTCTTCACCTACATTATGTTTTTTCAAAAAATTCTTTCCTACAAAAAGCAAATATCCTACCCCCCCAACTTCTATCTCACAATTATTTCCCCATATCCGATTTATTTTTCCTGTCAAACTCGAAATCATAAACCCATTTTACCCCAAACCCGAATATAATCCAAATGTTATAATCACTAGAAATGAGACGTGTCTATGAAGAATACAGTCAGTACAAATTTGACTCTGCTATGGCCGAAAGTAATGCTGCCAAAATTGCCAGCAATAGAAAAAATGAATTTTCAACTTTAAGACAGAACAGCACTTTAGCCACCAGAACTATCAATCAAATTCCAACCAACGTTACTCTTACCAATATCAATCCAAAACCAACCGATCAAGAAAAATTAAAAGATTACATTGGAGACATAACCCTAATTAGTGTTTCTGAAACTGACGGAAATGTTATTATCACCTCTTCCGGACCGAGACATTTAGGTAAAATGTCTCCTGTTAATTTTCTAATAACTACCGGCATCGCTTCTTTTGAACCAAATACCCACCTTCTTAAAATCAACCAAGAAACTCTAGATCAATACCTACCTCAACAAACTCTTATTAGTAAATAAATATGTCAACCCTACTGCCACTGCATCTGATGCATGCGACGGTGAAATATTCTCTTTCAAACACAAAAAGTTTCTTACCATTTCTTCTACTTGGTCTTTTTCTGCTCTACCATAACCCACTAAAGCCATTTTCACTTGCAACGGCGTAAATTCTGCCACTTCCAATCCATTTCTTTCCCCACAAATTTTTATCACCCCAATTGCTTCAGCCACCTTCAGTGCCGACTTGGCATTTTTAGCAAAAAACAAACTTTCAAAAGCCACCGCTTCTACTTTATATTTTTTAATTAATCCCTCCAATTCTTCATAAATCATATTTAATCTTTTCGCTGATGTACTGGTAATTTTTGTTCTCAAACACCCACATTCAATCAATTTAAATTCTGGATTACCATTAACCGGTTCAAGTATCGCCCAACCAGTATTAGCCAAACCCGGATCAATTCCTAAAACTCTACCTGTCATAAAACCAGATTACCACAAATCAATTACAAAACGAAAAACTAACCAAAATTTTTAATAATAAATTATAGGCCGTTTTAATTTTTCTCCACTTTTCCACACTCACAACCCATATTTTTTTACTATCTCAAAATTAATATTTTATAAGATAAATTTTGACTTTAAAAACTAAACCCTTTGTCTCTTCGAGACATTTCCCTTAAAAAGGGCAATTCTAAAAAGCCTCCCTTCTTAAGGGAGGTGCCCGAAGGGTGGTGGGTTTTATAAAAAAATTTAAAAACCCTCACCCTGCCCTGGGCAGGGTAAAAAAGAATTCCCCTCCCTCAGGGAGGGGGTTAGGGGTGGGTTTTGCTATAATCCTTCTATGGATACTGCTAAACTTTATTCCGATCTCAAATCAAACTTCCCTAATTCCGAAATTTATCAAAATCATCCTCTTGCCCCTTATACCACCGTCAAAATTGGCGGTCCTGCCGACATTTTTATTCACACCCATTCTTCTGAAGAACTCAAAAAAATTTTAAATTTTTTAAAAGATGAAAATACCGAAGCAATGATTTTTGAGGAGCGCAAGCCGCTGAGTGGATTTTACGATGGTGCGAGCACGTCGAAAAATTCGTTGCAAGGCAAACTTTCAATTACTGTTTTGGGTAACGGTTCCAACGTTTTAATTTCTGATTCGGGTATTCGCGGCATTGTTATTAAAAACGATTCCAATGAAATGGAAATTTTACCTAATAATCAAATAAAAGTTTCTTCTGGCGTTCAACTTCCTCAACTCATCAATTTTACTTTAGATAATAATTTAGTTGGGTTAGAAGAATTTGCTTACATTCCCTCTACTGTCGGCGGCGCCATTGCTGGCAATATTCACGGCGACGATAAGCATTTATTTTCCCAATTTATTGTTTCTGTAGAAAAACTTAATGACTTTATAATTTCTGCCGTTCTTCAATTAAATTCAGGTGACACTCTAACTGCTAAACAAAAATTTCAAAATATTATTCAACGCAAATCTGCCATTCAATCAATGAATTCTTTGGGTTCAGTTTTCAAAAACAATCCCAATCAAGACCCATCAGGCATGATTATTGATCAAAAATTAAATCTCAAAGGTTACTCTATTGGTGACGCTCAAATTAGTCCCCTTCACGCCAACTTTATCGTCAATAATGGCCAGGCCACTGCTGCCGATTATTTTCAATTAGTTAAATTTATTCAAACTCAAGCTCAAGAAAAACTAGGTATTACTCTCGAACCGGAAATCAAATTCCTTGGCCAGTTTTAAAACGAAGAAGGGCGACCGGATATTTGCTGTGCATTGCTGCAAAACAGATATCGGTCGCCCGTCTCTTACAAGCCCTTCATTACCTCCATCACTCTGATGGCCTTGGTCGTCAACGCCTCGCGCTGGTTTTCTTCTTCCAACGTCTCCACTGTCCACAGCCCCACCTCGCGGTGAAGCCATTTGTCCTTGAACTGCTCGCCGTCAAGCAACTTCTCGAAGGTCGTCTCTTCGCATTGAAGCAAAAAGATAACCTCGATGCCGCCGTTTTCTGGCTCACAGGCCAGAATTGCCCGGCCCTGCCGCACACCGTCGACATAGATTTCGTAGACATGAACGGATGATTGGTCGACGTCCTCGAAATCCTCGACATAAACAGCCGTCTTCTCACTCACCCGCATATCATGGTCGTCGGCATAACGTAGTGCGTGATCCATTTCCAGCCAGTTGTGTCTCAATTCGCCGTCGTACCACCAAGGCACCACGTATTCGCCCACCGCAGGCAAAACCTCCTCACCCAGTTCCTTCAGCGCCGCTTGGAAAAGCGACCCTGACTCCCAGATGCCCGCCGGCGGTGACAGCTTGCCTGCAGCCGTCGGATGACCGGAATCAAACCGCGACATGATCGCCTGCGGGCCAGCATTGTTGCCAATGCAGATAACCGCCGCCGACACACCCACGCGCGCCAGTCCACCAGCCTTGAGCCACTCGCCCTCGGACAAGAAGTTCTCGCCCAAGGAAATGTCCCACAGACAGCCAGGAGTTCCGACCTTCTTTTTCCTTTCGGAAACATCAATCGGCCCCCGAGTAAACAGATCAATCCTGTCCCCAGTCCTAACTACCGATTCCAAAGCGAACACAACAACCCCTCTTTTCTCCATTATTGAACCCAAACTAGTAACTAAAATAATTACCAGTTTAGGTTCAATAATTTACTTTTTGCTTGTAAGATTTAAAAGTTCCACCTACTCCTAATTTTTGTTGTTTTAACAAAATTATTCGTAAACAGCCACCATTATATCAAAAAACTACCCAAAAATCAATATTATAGGTTTTATTACTCTCGAATGAATGTTTCGTTTTATTCCTAATTTCAGGAAAAACTCATCAGTATTGTTTTCAACAATAAACATTCAACGGATGGGGTATGGTAATAAAAATCTGGCACGAATTCCAAATTATTTACCATACCCAACAAAAGGGAAACCTCAGGCAACGCGCTTGGTATTAGCAAAAACTTGCAGATAAAAAGATTTATCCTCTTCAGACAAATCCTTCATCCAGTGAACCAAACCCTGGTCCGACTCCCAAACTCCTGCAAGAACACCGTTGCCAACTGTAAAATACACCGGCATATGTTTCATCGAATTCGGGAGTAAGTCGGAAACGATTCCGAGTTGGTCCGTATTGCAGATCAGTGAACCCGGCTCCCATTCGGATAGGCCAAAGTGGCTACAAACCACCTCTTGAGTCACCGACAAATCAGCATCCGGATCGCCGCTGTGAGGAATTTTCTTCAACAATTCAACCCGTCGCAGCTGCACTGGTGTTGCCCGATTGATCTCGAACCCAAACGAATAGGTTCCATCGCTGGTCGGAAACATTGCCTTCATCACCGTACCATCGTCACCACTAACAAACAACGGGATCAGTTCTCGTGCCATAATGTAGAGTTCCCCTTTCTTCCATCCGTTTTCTTGCTCTTCTGAGCAGAACCCAACCAAAAAAAATTAGCTCGGTTCCACTCAGAAAAGTTATGTAAAAGTACTTTATTTTTAAATCAAAACAGCTTTAGTTTTAATCTAAAAACAATG
>CAYRYK010000032.1:0-7364 GCA_964428535.1 uncultured Gammaproteobacteria bacterium
GTTAAGCCATCCGCTGCTAAAGCTATGGATGGCGAGGAAAAAGTGGTAATGTTACCACCAAAAAAGAAACCAACTCCAATCATTGCTGATGGCACCAGAATTAAGAAAAAATGCGATGTGGGAAGTGTTTATACCTCAATTTTTTATGAGGAAGGTGATGGCCCAGTGGAGGTATTTGTGAACTTAGGTAAATCTGGTGGTTATTTGGCCGCTGCGGCTGAAGTAACCGGAAGATTGGCTTCGTTGGCATTGAAATATGGAGCCACTTTGGATGAAATTTCAGGTGAATTAATTGGAATTTCTTGTGGACAAAAAGTCGGTATGGGGAGTAATGCAGTTTTGAGTATGTTTGATGCAGTAGGGAAATCAGTATTAGAAATTTCCCGAGGGGAACAATTAAGTATTTTTGGTGACCATGACGAAGCAACTCATATAGATGTAGCTAAAAGTAGTGAAGAAATGACTCAGGCAGAAAGTAAATTTGGAGCTTGTCCTGATTGTGGATCACCACTTCGAGCAGAAGAAGGGTGTTTTAAATGTACTAATGTTTTCTGTGGATATTCAAAGTGTTCGTAAAATTAATTTTAAATTTTTAATTCTTAATTTTTAATCAAATCTAAATTTTTAAAATTTTGAAATTAAGACATTAAAAATTGAATAAAAATTGTAAATTTTAAATTAAAAATTATTTATGATAACAACTAAAACCGGCGACCAAGGAAAAACAACTTGCGGAAACCAAAGAGTCGATAAAGATGACTTGTTGGTGGAAGTGGTTGGAGAAATCGATGAATTGGAGTCGGTTTTAGAATTGGTTAATATTGATGAAAAAATATTAAATGATTTGAGAGGGATAATGGGAGAATTGGGGAATGATTCAAGATACAAGATTCTTGATTCAAGAATAATACAAATAGAAAAAGAGATAGAGGAGGAAAATATGAATTTGGAAAAATTTTTGAATTTTAAAACTCAAAAAGCCAAAGAATTAAATTGGGCAAGAACTGTTTGTCGAAGAGTGGAAAGAAGATTAGTAAGCTTAAATAAAGAAAGAAAAATAAGAAGTGAAATATTAAAATATATCAATAGATTGTCTGATTATTTGTTTATGAAAGCCGTTAAAGAAAATTAAAAACAAACTCCGATGAAGACTAAAGTCTTTTCGGAGCGGTACGTAAAGTACCGGGGGAATTGGGTGCAAATCCCAAGCTGTGCCGCAACTGTAAAGGTATCCTACGCTCGTAGAGCTACGGAATACTTAAGCCAGATGACCAAAACTCGCTACAGGCGGGTAAACTTTCGAGCATCCCAAAGAATTGGGATCGTATTTTTAGACAAAATTTTGTCGTCTTTGAATCGAAATTTTAGTTGAGGAATACGAAAAGTAAAGATATGATAGAAGTATTAGAAAAACAAAATGTAGTTGGTTTTGAGTCGTTTGTGTTGGCAGATTTACCTGAAAAGAGAAAGACGAAGAGTTTTGATGAGGATAAAAAATTTTATAGAATTGGTAAAAATACTCCTGATGAAATATTGAGGGTATTTATTGAGGAAAGGAAAAGTAATATTTTAACCGAGAGGGTTAATGACTCTTTACCATATGCGGAAGAAATGATATCGAGAAGCAGTTGGGAATACAATAAACATTCTGAGGCGGAAAAAGAGGCAACGATAAATGTTTTTTCTTTGGGTAAGATTGGGTGTAATCTAGTATTTTGGGTTAGCCCTGATGATAAAGGAGGAGAAGGAGAAAGTATTTATAAAGAAGGCCGATTGAATATAGAATTTCCATCTTTTGATAGAGATGGAAATTGGTCAATTTATGGTAAACATATGCCATTGTTTTGGGATAAAGAAGAATCAGTTGAGTTGGCTAAGAGATTATTGCAGTGTGGTGGCACTAGTTTGAAACAAATAGAGGATTCGGAGGATTTGAGAAGGCAACCAATTGGTTTTATGGTCGAGGATATTGATAAATGGGTAGAGAGATGTCGAGAATTAATCCCTGAATTTAGCGAAGTTTGGGATTTTATTGAAAATGGTGGTGACGTAGAAAATCAAGAAAGGATGAAAAGAGATGTAATGGAGGCACTTAAACAGTCGGGTGGTGATAATTATAAATTTGAGTATTTGATGAAAGAAATGGGTAATGAAATTAACCAGGATGGAGGTCATGGAAGTGCTTGGGGAGGTAGAGGAGAGAAAGGAATTATTGTAACAATGAAATCGGATGGGACTTTTTCTTATAGGTTTGGCGAGGCTGGTGACTTAAACTGGTGTGATCATTGTAGAGTTTTTTATGCAGGTGATATTTGTCCTCTTTGTGGTATGAATAAAGAAAACCTTTTAGCTGCTTGATAGATTTTTATATATTTATTGATACTTATTGATATATTTAATTTGTTGTTAAAAATAGGGGTGTTAGTGGTTGACATAGTTTTAACGGATTGATTAAACTCTCGGCTTAGATTAAATTTGTTCAGAGTTAAAAATTAATGGTTTTTTGATAAATGGCAAAGGAAGACAAACTTAAAGTTGAATTGTTAGGATACACTTCAGACCCAGAACAAAATGTAGTGGCGGCAATTAGACAGTGTTATGCCTCGGTGGGAGCAAAGGAATTAAAAGAAAAGACAACAGATGAAGTTAAACGAAGATTAATAAAACAAGTAATTAGCTCTGGTCATACTTCAACATTAGAACATGCCAGTTTTACTTTTGCGATTGACGGAGTGAGTCGGGTAACAGAAATTCATTTGATTCGTCATAGGATTGCGTCATTTTCAATTCAGTCTGGAAGATATGTGAAACGAGGTGATGCGGCTTATAGGGTGCCACCAAAAATCAGAAATTTGGAGGATAAAAAACTTTTGGAAAAGTATTTAAAACATTTGGAAAATTCCCAAGAGCTTTACAACGAATTGATTGATGCAGGAATTCCGGCCGAAGATGCCAGATTTTGTCAACCACAATCAGTGCAAGTGAAGATTGTGATGACAATGAATGCTCGAGAATTGTTGCATTTCTTTAGTGTGAGATCGTGTACTCGAGCTCAGTGGGAAATAAGAGAAGTGGCGAAACAAATGTTGGATTTGGTTAAAGAAGTGGCGCCAATTATTTTTGAAAATGCTGGTCCACCATGTGTCTCAGAAAAAATTTGTGATCAGGGAAAAATGTCTTGTGGAATTTGGAAGAATATTAAAGGGGCAAAATTGAAAGATGAAAACTAAAGGAAAATTTATAGTAATTGAGGGGATTGATGGTTCAGGAAAAGGAACGCAGACAGAGTTGTTGGTGGAAAGATTAAAAAAGGAGAAAATTGATTTAGTAACTGACGATTACCCTCATTATGAAACAAGTTTTTGGGGTAAACAAGTTGGTCGATTGTTGACAGGAGAATTTGGAGAGTTGTTTACTATTAGTCCTTATTTGGCAGTGCTGCCTTATATGTTGGATGAAGCTGATGGAAGTAAAAAAATAATTGGACCGGCATTGGAAGAGGGGAAAATTGTAATATCAAATCGGTATTTTACTTCGAATGTACACCAAATTGCCAAAAAACCAGAAAATGAAAGAGAAGAATATGCTAATTGGCTGTGGGAAGCAGGTTATAACCAAATGGGAATTATTAAACCAGATTTGATATTGGTAATGGCAGTAGAGCCAGAAATTTGTCGAGAAAATATTTTGAAAAAGGCCAAGCGAAATTATACTGGTCAAGAAGTGATGGATCAGGCTGAGGCAAACTTTAATCATCAAATGGAGACGGCTAAGGAATATAAAAAAATGGCAGAAAAAGAGCCAGAAAGATGGGTAATTATTGATTGCTGTCGAGAGGGAAAGTTATTACCAATGGAAGAAATTAATCAAATTATTTGGTTGGAATTAAAAAGGAGGAACGTAATTCCATGAAAGGAATTAAGTTAATTGCTGGAACTTCGCATCCAGAGTTAGCGGCAAAGATTGCGAAAAAATTGAATTTACCACTGACCCCGATGGTGATAAAAAAATTTTTAAACGGGGAAATATATGTTAGGATTGGAGAAAAGGTTAGAGGAGAAGATGTTTTTGTAATCCAGACGTTTGGAGATAATGTAAACGATAGTTTAATGGAACTTTTGATAATAATTGATGCATTGAGACGGTCGTCGGCAGGAAGAATTAATGTTTTGTGTCCGAATTTATGTTATTCCAGACAAGATAGGAAAGCTCAGTCACACGAAGCAATTTCAGCTAAATTAGTAGCAAATTTAATTACGACATCTGGGGCTGATAGATTAATTACAGTAGACTTACATGCATCACAAATTCAAGGATTTTATGATATTCCGGTAGATCATTTGATGGGCTATCCAATGATTGCTAAATATATTCAGAGAAAGAAATATAAAGATTTGGTAGTGGTGGCACCAGATATTGGAGCAGCCAAAAGAACTCATAAAATGGCAGATTTATTTGGAGCACCAATTGCGATTGTCGATAAAGTTAGAACTGGCCATGGAACATCAGAAGTAGCCCATGTAGTAGGTGACGTTAAAGGTAAGACAGCAATATTGATTGATGATATGGTTGATGGGGGTGGATCAATTTGTGGAGCGATTGAGGCGGTAAAAGAATTTGGAGCTAAAAAAATTATTGCCGGAGCGACTCATGCTTTTTTAAATGGCGAAGCAGTGAAACGGTTAAAAGAAAGTTCGGCTGATGAAATAATATTTCTGGACACGGTGCCAATTCCTAAAGAAAAAAGGTTTGATCGAATGAGGATAGTGTCGTTAGCACCATTGTTGTCGAAGATTGTTCGTCGGATTCATACTGAGAGATCATTAGGGGAACTTTTTAAATGGGAAGACCAGAGAAAAATACTATGATTGCCAATTGGAATCGGTGGGTATTTTTTGAATAAAATTGACTATTGTTTGGCCTAGCTCTTGAGGGGGACAAGTGAATCTTCCGGAGGCACCAGTATTGGGTGATTCTGAATTAATTTTATTGATTCCTGGAAGCCGGTTAACTTTAACACCATCAAAAACTTTGGGGATTTGATATCTTACAAGAATAGAATTTGGGTCAGATATGTCTATTTCAATAGTGGTGGCGTGGCCAAAATCTCGAATCATGAGCTGAATGGTTTGGTCAAGAGAAAATAGATGTAAGATTGTTGGAATTTCTTGTTGATCTGGATGGTTGACTTGATGACTGATAAAACTTTCAGCGTTTTGTTTAAGTTTATCGAAGACTTCTTTTGCTGTTTCATTTGGTTCTCCGTAAGCGTTGTATTCGACTTTTGTCTCTCCTAGTGGTTCGGTAAAACTTTCCCATTTTGGTAGTTTTTCAAAAAGATTTTCATCAGAAGTGAGTGATGCGTGGGCTAAGTGAAGGAGTTCGTTAAATGAAGTGGCTTCTTGGGCTAGACTGAGAAAATAAGCATCTTTCCGAAAATTATAACCAATTATATTTTTAGAAATTTGTTTTTTGAAATCTGGTCTAATATTTGATATGTAAAATTCATGCCATTTTGCAAGAGATCCTAGATCATCTGAATTTCTAACAGCTGAATCTTCTAAATTTTGAGCAATTAACTCACTTTTTTCTAGGACGCTATTACCGTTTAATCCCAAATAGTTCATGTCTGATGATAAAGTACCAAAAAGCTTAGCGATAGTTTCAGTAGATGAAACTAAACGATTGCTGTAATCCTGTGGATTCGTAATATTAATATCTCTTTGGTCTTTCGATGATAGTGGAGTGATGGCTCTAAATTCTTCTTTTATTTGACTGTCGGTTTGGAAAAAACTTTTTAAATGGCGCAGACTGTCTTGTTGTTCTGGGGTTATTTGAAATTCTGAGTGGACAATTGGAATAGCAATTGATGGTGTGATATTTTCTGGAGATGATGATTCGCCCATAAGTTAATTTGATTATAATAGTTTTTTAATTTTAATGTATCATAGGTTTATGATATAGAAAGTTTTTCCTGCCGGTTTTGAGTTATAAGTTTTTTAAAGGATTTTATGATCGATAAACAAATTAGAGATTTAATTCAAAAAGAACAAGAAAGACAAGATTCAGTAGTGTCTTTAATTCCATCAGAAAATTTTGCTTCAGAAGAAGTTAAAATGGCTTTGGGAAGTTGTTTGACTAATAAATATGCTGAAGGTTACCCGGGGAGACGTTATTATCAGGGAAATAAATTTATTGATGAAATTGAGAATTTAGCCATTGATAGGGGTAAAAAATTGTTAGGAGTAGAACATTTAAATGTTCAGCCATATTCAGGAAGTCCGGCCAATAGTGCTATCCAAATGGCGCTTCTTGAAAGGGGTGATAAGATTTGTGGACTTAAATTGTCGGCGGGAGGTCATTTGACTCATGGTCATCCAAAGATTACTTTTTCGGGAAAATATTTTGAAAGTGTGCAATACAATGTAGAAGAAGACGGAAGAATAGATTATGACAAATTGGAGCAATTAGTGTTGGTAGAAAAGCCAAAAATGATTATGGCGGGGACAACGGCTTATCCTTATATTTTGGATTTTAAAAGATTTGGAGAAATTGCTGATAAAGTTGGAGCTTGGTTGGTGGCCGATGTGTCGCATATTATTGGATTAATTGTTGGTGGAGTTCACCCAAGTCCAGTAGAACACGTACATTTAATTATGAGTACGACTCATAAAAGCTTACGAGGACCACGAGGTGCCTTTATTGGATTAACTAAAAAAGGTTTAGAAAAGGATCCTAAACTGGCAGAGAAAATTGATAAAGCGGTGTTCCCGGGAATGCAAGGTGGGCCTCATGAAAATAATATTGCCGCTTTGGCAGTGGCTTTTGCGGAGGCAGATACTCAAGAATTTAGAGATTACGCCAAACAAGTACTTAAAAACGCTGCTGTTTTAGCAGAGACATTAAAGAAAAATGGTTTGAGGGTGTTTGGAACGGAAAATCATTTGATGGTAGTTGATGTGGGCAAAGAGAGAGGTAAAGAAATGGCAGTGAAATTAGAAGAGAAGGGAATTGTGTGTAATGCGAATACAATTCCACATGAGCAAGGGAGTCCACTGAAACCATCAGGAATTCGCATCGGAACTCCGGCAATGACAACTAAAGGTTGGACAGAAAAAGAGTTTGAAGAATTAGGAAATAGGATTGCTAAGATAGTTAAGGAATAAAGAAATCTACCCCTAACCCCTCCTTTGATGAAAGGAGGGGAATTTGTTTTTGCCCTGCCCATGGCAGGGTGAGGGTTTAATTTTGTTTTGAAATATAATAATTCAAATTTTTTGTTACAAATTTTTCCACTGGAAAATCAATGTGGTTGCCCACGTTGAAACACGTTCCAAAATTGTAACTTCAAAATTTGAATTATT
>CAYRYK010000033.1:0-7310 GCA_964428535.1 uncultured Gammaproteobacteria bacterium
GTAGGACATCAGCCTTTGGAGCTGAGTATTGTGGTTCGAATCCATGCAGGGCAACAAAATTGAGCGCTTTGAGGTGTCCGAGGTTCCTATATTTTCCCTAATTTACCTTTGAAATTTAATTTTGCTCTCCAAAAATAGCGAACGGATTAAGCCTGTAATGGTGTTTATTTATTCTTTACAACAATCTATAGCTTTTTCAACTAGATTACCTAGTTTAGAAAGAACGGAAACAGATTCTTTTTTAATAGGTTTTTTATCATCAGAAATGAAAGCTATCTCTTTGTTGTCTTGATGTTTAATGTCTTTATCGGTGACTAAACCAAGATTTAATCCCCAAAATAGACTGTAAAGTTGATAAGACTTTTCAAACATATCTTTAGCACCATCTTTGTCACCTTTGGTTAATGCTTTAGTTCCAACTTCCATAAAACGCATAGAAGAGGCTAGAAGATGTTTACTAATACACCAATTTTCACCTTCATAATCTTTAATGATTCTTTTTAAAGCACTTTTTCGGATTTCTCTAATTTCATTGAGTAAATCTAAGTATTTTTCATCTTTAGTTTTGTTGTAAGTAAAGAAAAAATGTTCTTCCATGGAAATCAAATTCATAATTCCAATAGAAAGGTCTTCATCAGAAGATAAATCTAACTTATGACCTTTTTCCATGGATTTAACTTTGTCCATGAAAGTTTGAATATCTGAAATATTTGTTGGCATAATAATTTAATTTTTAGTAATTTTTATGGCTTTACCTTTAACAATAGCTGTTGCTATTTTTTTGTAAGCCTTGTCTAAAATCCTTCCAAAAGTTGGTTGAGATATATTCATTTTTTTAGCCGCTTCAATCTGATCTAATCCATCAACATCATGTAATTTTAAAGCTTCCAATTCATCATGAAATAATTCCTCTTCTTCTAATGTAGATAGAGGAATACCCCGGGGTTTGAAATACAATACCTCGGGGTTAAATTTAAGACAACGATCTTTTTTAGGTCTGGTCATAAACTTATTTTAATTCTTCTTCTTGTTTTTTGACATCCTCAAGCTCTTCTTCAAGGGCTTTTCGGTAGTTAATTAAAGCTTGTTTTTGTTCAGCTTCAGTCTGTGGTTGATTCCAACCAAAGTATCGACCTAAGCCACGACCGAATCCTCGACCGCAACCAAAACCTCTACCTGACCCTAAACCTTTACCACATGGTCCAAAACCTCGACCAGTAGCTGGACCTTGACCTAATGGTCCTGTTTTATCTTTATTTGGCATATTGCCTCCTTAAATAACAATTAATAATAATGAATATATATTCATTATAGTATCTAAATTATTAATGTCAAGTAAAGTAAAAATAAATAAAAAATATTCCTATTTAATCAAAGAATGGACTACATAATTAGATATTATTTCTTGAAATTCAATCATGGATTTATCACTATATGAACTAAATTGTTCTTTTAAGGTTTTACCATCAGATCTTGAAACATATTTTTGTAATGAATATTGTTTTGAACCTTTAATTAATTCTCCTATTTTTTTAATATCACTCTTGATTAGTTGTTCTCGGGTAATAGTGGTTCTAAATTCATAATCAGGGGTTTGTCTAACTAAATTAATACTTTGAAGAATATTGTTTAAATTAACATTTACTTGAACAATTTGTGAGTATTTGTCTAATGGGCCTTTAATATCCATGGCAATATAATCAATTAATTTTTTATCCAATAATTCTTTAATTATTTGTGGGTTAGTGCCATTGGTGTCTAATTTAACTAAAAATCCAAGAGATTTAATTTTTTGAATAAACTGAAAAAGATCTTTTTGAAGGGTTGGTTCTCCCCCAGTAATAACCATAGCATCCAATTGTTTTTGGCGAGAGATTAAAAAATTAATAATGTCTGACTCTTTAAATTTGGGTTTTTGATTTATATCCAACAACTCAGGGTTGTGGCAGTAAGGACACCTAAAATTACAACCCTGAGTAAAAATGACAGCGCTAATTTTCCCTGGATAATCAATTAAAGAAAATTTCTGAAAGCCACTAATTTTCATAATTGATTTTAAATTTTTTCCTTTGTTCAAATTCAGCCCTTTTGCCATTATTCCATTGACCAATAGGTCTTAAATAACCAACAACTCGCGAATAAACTTCACAAGAACTTTTACATTTTGGACAAGTTTTATGTTCACCGGCGATATATCCATGTGTTTTACAGACACTAAAAGTGGGAGTGATAGTGAAATAAGGTAAATGATAATTATTGCAAATTTTTTTGACTAAATTTTTGACAATATTTGGATCAGAAATTCTTTCGCCAATAAATAAGTGAACTACAGTTCCCCCAGTATATTTAACTTGCAAACTATCTTGAAGATCTAATAACTCAAACATATCATCAGTAAAATTAACTGGAAGTTGAGTTGAATTAGTATAAAAAGGTGCTGTTTCTTTTTTAAATTCTTTTTCATTGGCAACGATAATTTTGGAGAATTTATTTTTATCTTTTAAAGCTAAACGATATGAGGTACCTTCTGCAGGAGTAGCTTCTAAGTTATAGATATTATCGGTTTCTAGTTGATATTGTTTTAATCTATCTCTCATAAAATCCATAATTCTTTGAGAAAATTCCAAACCTTTTGGACTGGCAATATTTTCACCCATTAAATTAACAATGGCCTCATTCATTCCAATAATACCGATAGTTGAAAAATGGTTTTTCCAAAATTTATTAAATCTAGCCTTAACATTTCTTAAATAAAACTTGGAATATGGATAAAGATTTTTTTCAGTTAAATTTTCCAAAATCTTTCGTTTAATTTCTAGACTTTCTTTAGCCAAATCCATTAATTTTCCTAATTTATTTTTAAAATCTTCTTCATTTTTAGATAAATAACCCAATCTTGGTAAATTTAAAGTTACTACTCCAATAGAACCAGTTAGAGGGTTAGCTCCAAAAAGTCCACCTCCACGAGAAGCTAATTGACGGTTATCGATTCGAAGTCGACAACACATAGAACGGACATCTTCTGGTTTCATATCAGAATTAACAAAATTAGAAAAATAAGGAATGCCATACTTAGCCGTCATTTCCCAAAGACCAGTTAAGTTTTCATTTTCCCAATTAAAATCTTTGGTTATGTTGTAAGTAGGAATAGGAAAAGTAAAGACTCGTCCTTTAGCATCGCCTTCGGTCATTATTTCAAATAAGGCTTTGTTTAAAATATCCATCTCTTTTTGAAATTCTCCATAAGTTTCTTTTTGTGGTTTTCCGGCAATAATTATCGGTTGATCTTTATAAAACTTTGGAACATTTAAATCCAGGGTGATATTAGTAAAAGGAGTTTGAAAACCAACTCGAGTAGGGACATTCATATTGAACATAAATTCCTGTAATGCCTGTTTAACCTCGTCATAAGTTAATTTGTCATATCGAATAAATGGACTTAATAAAGTATCAAAATTAGAAAAAGCTTGAGCTCCAGCGGCTTCTCCTTGGAGGGTATAAAAGAAGTTAACTACTTGACCTAAGACACTCCTAAAATGTTTGGCTGGTTTACTTTCAATTTTTCCCTCAACTCCCTTAAAACCCTCTGTTAATAAATCCAATAAATCCCAACCAACACAGTAGACCGATAAAATATTTAAATCATGAATATGAAAATCGCCATCAATATGAGCTTGCTTAATTTCGTCAGGATAAATTTTATTTAACCAATAAGTTTTACTAATTTCTGAAGAAATATAATTATTTAATCCTTGTAGAGAAAAAGTCATATTACTATTTTCATTTACTTGCCAATCTAGTTTATCTAAATACTGATCAACTAAATCAATACTGGCAGTATTAGAAATTTCTCTAATTTTGTTGTGCTGATCACGATAAATAATGTAAGCCTTAGCAGTTTGTTTATGAGAAGAAGATAATAATACTTCTTCAACAATATCTTGGATTTCTTCAACTTTTGGGATTTTATTCTTAATAGTTTCAGAAGCTAAATTTAGAACCCTTAGACATAATTTAGAAGCAATTTTTTCATCAAATTCACCAGTAGATTCGCCCGCTTTTTGGATAGCAATTTTAATTTTATTAGAATCGAATTGAACGATTCGACCATCTCTTTTTTTGATTTTTTGAAACATATTTTTCCTTTTTTAAATAAAAAACCTGGTCTCACACCAGGTAGAATAAAATATGTAATGGTCTGGCGCGGACCTGTTCAGGCAATACTGCTAATATTTAAGATCGGACTTTAACCGTTGCGGCACAGTTTAGGAATTTCACCTAATTCATTAAATATCTGAATGTAAGATCAGTATACTTTTTGAGGTTTTTATTGAAAGTCGGTAAAAGTAAGATGATATATATCAAACCATACTGATGATGTTTTTAATTAATCATAAACACTACTGGTGGAATTAATATAAATTTAAAATTGTTTTAATACCAATTCTTTATTGTGTAAATAAATATCTAAGTTCAAACCTATAATTAGATTTCTTTTTGCAGTGATAGTTCCTTCTCTTAAAACATATCTGGCGTATTCTGTTAAGTCGATTTTTTGATCTTCGGGAAAAATATTATTGAGGATTAATATTTCTTTTTTTGTTTTGGTAAAGTTTTCTAAGTCTAATTTTAATTGTTCGCTAAGATTTAATTTTTGAACATCTAACTTTTCAATAAATTTTACGATTTGTCTTCTTAATATTTCTTCTTCAAGGTATGGTTCGGTACATTTGTAATTTACTTGCCGAGAGCAATGGTAATAAATATGATGATTTGTTTTGCCATTAGTAAGACTTCGATTCTTTTCTTCTCCCACAATAGTTGCTCCACAGGTAGCACACTTAAATAATCCTTTATAAATAAATTCTTTACTCCCCCACTTAACTCTTGGATAAGAAATTAGTTTTCTTTGAACTTGATCAAAAAGTTTTTTAGGAATTAATGGTTTGTGTTTGCCGAGATACCATTTTCCACTACCAACTGGAAATTCAAACTCTCCATAATAATATGGATTTTTTAACATTAAATAAATTTGACTGAGAGTTATTCCTTTTCCAGATTTATTAGTTAATCCAACTTCTCGACACCAACTCCAAATGTCACGACCTGAATAATTTTCTTCTGCAACTAATTGAAACATCCTTTTAACAAGTGATCCTCTATCTGGATCGATTACTGCGTCTTTGATTCCATTAAAAGCTCGATTGTAATAACCAACTGGAGCCATGCTTGGTCGCCAACCCATTTCACATTTGTTTCTAATTCCCCTTTTAACATTTAATCCTTTTTGATCGTTTTCCAGTTTTGCCTGTGAACACAAAATCATTAATAGAAATTTTTCATTTGGATTATTAGTAAAACTTTGAGAAAAAGTCTGGATCTTAATTAATTTGTTTTGGTCCATTAAATCAACCAACAATCCTAAATCACCTGCATTACGACTTAAACGATCTGGTGCCCATGTTAATATTCCATCGTAAATATTGCTTCTTATATCTTCAATTATTTGAGCAAAAACGGGTCTTTTACCAGACATTTTGGCTGAATGACTTTCTTTTTTTATATCTTTAACATAGATGCCTAGTCTAGTTGCCATGTCAGACATTTCTTTAATTTGAGAGTCAATCGACATGGCTTGTCGTTCATCACCCTCTGACGATTTACGAGCATACAAACAATATCTTACGGTATTTTCGGGTATATCTTTTGTTTCCATCATTGTGTGATGGTAACGCCAAAATTTTGAAAGTCTATAACTTGTTTACAATCTTTTTAATTATTTTTGAAGTTGAGAAAAACTTATCAATGTAGTCTTTATTTTTGGAGAGTAAATACCAATAGAAATATTTTTCTAATCGTTTAATCAAAATTATTAGTTTAAATTTATCCTCTTTCATGAGGATAAGGTAACGCTGGAAAATGATTTGTCTACAAGGTGTTATTTAGTTTTCTTAGTTATTTGTTCTTTTGGATCGTTGAATTTGTATTTGCAACTCAAACAAGTGTATTTAAATTTTTTTGGAGTAAAAGCTAGTATCCAAAAAACAATAGAAAATGGAATTGTAATTATAAAAAATAAACAGAAGAATCCAAGAAATAAGTAACCAGATCTAAAAGTTACTGTTTTATAAGATCCACAATTTGGACATTGTATTTGTTTCATTAAATGAATGCTAACTGTTAGTTAGCAGAAAGTCAAGGCTAAATTAGGTTCAAATGCTAAGTTAAACTTAGTAGCGTTTAGGTTTGTTTAAACATACCCTTTGGGTATGAGAAAAAATGCAAAATTAACTAAGACCATTTGTAAGAGAATTAGAGAATTTAGACATGAAGCTGAGATGACACAAGAAGATTTGGCTGAAAAAGTTGGAGTCAGTCGAGTTTATATCGGCTATGTTGAACAAGGCAGAAATACACCGTCTTTGGAAATACTGGAAAAGATCGCAAAAGCATTAAGGAAAAACATTCGAGACATATTTGATGATTAATTTTCGACCATTTTCTTTAATTCTGGGTTTGATGGAATAGTTCTTTCTATTATTGTTAAATTACCCATCTTTTTTGCTTTATCTTCTGGTGTTTCCTTTTTATTATTTTCATTGTTTATTTGGGAATTTATATATTTAAAATAATTTAATGTTTGTTTAGAGAGTTGTTTGCTTAATGTCATTTCGGATAATATTTGACAAGCAGTTTTTTGATTAGACAATAAGAATCTTTTAACAAATTTCTTTTGTTCTTTTGGAGATAAAAGGTCGACTTTTTCTGAATATCTTGAATGGTTGTTTTTTAACCAATAGATTGCAGCTGTTAAATTGTTGTTGCTAATAAAGGATATAATCTTTGATTCTGCTAAATCATTAATTAATAATCTTCCTTTATTTAATGATTCTTCTGATTCTTTTTTAAAATTTTTATCTTCTTTTATCCAACGATAATATGTTGATTTTCCTACTCCTGTTTTTCTACAAGCAATTTGAATTATTGGATTTTTTTCTAATTCTTCTAAAAACTTATTTTTATCCTTATCTGATATCATCTTGACCTCCTTGAAGATAAACAGCTTTTTTCTTAGTTAATTTCTCATATCGAGAAATTATTAAGTCACAAAAAATTGGTTCGTACTCAACCATTAAACATTTTCTTTTTAATTGTTCGCAGGCAACTAATGTTGATCCTGATCCACCAAATAAATCCAATACAGTATCCCCTATTTTAGTACAACGTCTTAAAGCTTTTTCATGGAGTGTTGGACTTTTTTCGGTTGGATGTTCATAATCTTTTCCAGGAATTCTTTTGACTAACCAAAT
>CAYRYK010000034.1:0-1750 GCA_964428535.1 uncultured Gammaproteobacteria bacterium
TGGCAATATTATTCATCAAAAAACTTTTCAATCAGTTTTTGCTGCCTGGGCTGCCGTTTATCGCCGTGGCCCCCAAAATTAATTAAACTGCAATCTTGGGTCTCTATCTAGATTATCAATATTTTCCACAAATTCTTCTCTCAATGCCTTTTCATAAGTAACTCTTCCAATCATTGCCGCGTTGTCAGTATTTAAATTTTTATGAGCCGGCATAAAAATTGGTAAACCAACCTCTTTAGACAATTTTCTTAACCTTTTTCTCAATTCTAAATTAGCTAATACTCCTCCCGATGCCAATAATATTTTTGGTTGATATTTTTCAATTGCGAGCTTGTATTTTCTCAACAAAGTTTCAAACACTGCATTCTGAAAAGTTGCCGCCAAATCATTCAAATTTTGATAAATTTTTTCAGCCGGCCAATCTTTCACTTTGTAATAAAAACTAGTTTTTAATCCAGAAAAGCTATAATCCATTATTTTTTTATCTGCTAATGGATGGGGGAGTTCCAAAAAATTGGTTTTTCCGTCTCTGGCCAATCTTTCAATAATTGGTCCGCCTGGATATCCCAATCCCAACATTTTTGCTGCTTTATCCAAAGCCTCTCCAGCCGCATCGTCCAACGTCTCTCCAATAACTGTGTAATCAATTTTATTAAAGCCCTGCCCTGTCAAGGGAAGGGTTTGGGAAGGGTTTGTCATCAAAACTATTTTTGTATGCCCTCCTGACACTGTCAACGCTAATGCTGGCAATTCCAACTTTCTTTCCGGTTTACCCTTTTTATTTTTCAAAAAATTTGCCCATATGTGGCCTTCAATATGATTTACCGCTACCAATTTCTTATTATATTTTTTTGCCAATTCTTTGGCTTTATTTACTCCAATCCCCAAAGCAATTGCCAAACCTGGCCCCAACGTTACCCCAATTACATCAATCTCTTTCATCCCCTCACTAATAATTTCCTCAAAATTTTTATTTTTAGTTTTTAATTCACAAATTTTACTTCTCACAATTGCTTCTGCTATTACTGCTTCAATTCTTTCCTGGTGTGCCCTTTTCGCAATATCCGGCACTACACCACCCCATTTTGCATGCAAATCAGTCTGTGATGAAATCACGTTTGATAATACTCGATCGTTTTCCAAAACGGCCGCGCAAGTATCATCACAACTAGTCTCTATTGCCAATATTTTCATTTATTTGTATTATTAAACTATAAAATATGCCAACTAAAAATAGTACCTACATAATTTTAGGTTTAATCCTGCTGATTTTAGCAGGAATTGGTGGTTATTTCCTCTTTCAGGTTTATCAAACCAATCAATCGACCACTAGTTATACTTCTGAAACTACTCCTAAAATTGAATTGTTACCCACTGATTCACCCGACGAAGAGACTAGCGAGGTTACTCCAGCTTCTACTTCTGCTTCAATTGTCACTCCAGTCGCCTCTGTCTCCGGTAAAATTACTCCAACTGTTACCAAAACCACTGTTACTCCCACCAAAGCTCCTACGCTAACACCAACAAAAATTCCTACCAAAACACCCACCGCCACTCCAACTTCTGTCTCGTCGTCTACTACTGAAACTTTTACTTCAGATAAAGATGGTTTTTCCATCGACTACTCTACCAAAAGAAAAATTTATCAAGATACTGAATCGGCTGGAAACCGTTATACTTTTTACCTATCTTCAGGTAATTTTGCTGTACATGTTGGTCTTAATGGTCAATGGGCTTGGACTAATCCTGA
>CAYRYK010000034.1:1850-7067 GCA_964428535.1 uncultured Gammaproteobacteria bacterium
GGCCACTCAATACAACTAACACTATTTTCTTCAAATAAGTCCAAAAATTTTATTTCCTCTAAATCTTTTTCCGAAGTAATTTTATATAAATCCATATGTAAAAATTTTTCAATCTTACTTTCTACTATTTTATATTCGTTATATATCATATAAGTTGGGCTCACAATCTTTTCTTTTACCCCCAACAAATGTCCTATTTTTCGACTAAAAACTGTTTTTCCACAACCCAAATCGCCCGATAATAAAAACACCAATGGTTTGTTTTGTTCTAAAGACTTCCGCCCTTCTTTAAGGGAGGATGTCGATTTATCGACAGGAGGGTTTCGTCTTAGCAAAAATTCTGCAATTTTTTCTGTTTCTTTTTCTGATTTACTAATCAAACTAGTTGTCTTTCCAGTAATTAAATCGCCTCGTCTCAAAATTTTTATCTCCGATTCAGTGGCGTCAATTACAGTTGATGGTTTGTTTTTTGGTAATTTTCCTCCATCCACAATCAAATCAATCATCTCTTTTTTCTTTTTCGACAATGGTCTCAAAAAACTTTGTATCGAATAATTTGGTGTTCTCCCCGACAAGTTAGCCGAAGTTGCTGTCACTGGTTTACCCACCAATTCCACTAAATCACGAATACATTTATTGTCCGGAATTCTTATTCCCAAAGTTCCATTTTCGGCCTCAATCCCTTTCGCTACTTTGTGTTTTCCTTCACTCACAATTGTAAATGGTCCTGGTAATAAATTTTTATAAATATTTTTGCTATTTTCATTTAACACTACATAATCCTGGGCCATTTTTTGGTCCAATACTGCTACTGAAATTGCTTTTCCTGTCCATCTGTTTTTAAACTCAAGTAATTTTTTAACACCATTTTCATTAGTTGGGTCGACTGCCAAAATATAAACTGTATCACTAGGGAAGACCACTAATCCGCCCGCCAAAATTACCTTAGCTGTCTTTTTTATAACTTGATTATAATTAGTCCTAATTTCCGCTATTTCCATCGCCATAATTATATCATCAACCTAGACTAACTGGCTTTTACCCTTGCCCTGTCAAGGGAAAGGGAAGGGTTAGGGTTTTATTTTTGGTTCACCAAATTTCTTTCTAAACCTTTCAAAAATTATTGGCGATTCACTCCATAATCCAGCTAATTTCTCTTTTGCTTCTTCAAATGTCATAAATCTTGGGCCAGATTTTGAATGAAAATTATCCGAATAAGCAATTAACTCTTCTTCTAAAGTTATTGGAATATAATCTCTTACTTCAAACGGTAAATTATTAGCCACAATATTTTCCTTTACTATCCCTACTCCCAAATGTATTGTTGCTATTCTGGCAATTTCTTCATTTACTCCCTCATTCTTCAAAATTTCATAACCCCTTATCCCATGCAAAATATACGGCATATTATTAACCTTTTTATAGTAATCATAACAACCAATATCGTGTATCAGTGCTCCAAGCTCTACCAATTCTTTATTAATTTTAATCTCTTTTTTAGTTAAATTATCTGCCAATTGTAAGGCAATATCTCTTACTATCAAACTATGACCCCACACCGAATCTAATAATTTTTGTTGATCTTCTCCCTCAGCATATTTTTGATGAAGTTTATATATTTCTTCTTGAGTCATATTCCTAATTTTATCACTGCTTCCGTGTTAAAATACTTCCATGGACAAAGCTTATAATCCCGCATCCGAGGCCCAAATTTATGACATTTGGCTTACCTCTGGTGCTTTTACTCCCAAAGTCCCCGAAAATCCCAAAGAAGCCCGTCTCAAAAAAGAGCCTTTCACTATAATTCTCCCTCCGCCCAACGCCAACAATCCACTTCACGCTGGTCATGCTTTATTTACTGTTGAAGATATTATGGCTCGTTACCACCGTATGCTTGGTGACCCCACTTTGTGGCTTCCTGGTACCGATCATGCTGGTATTGAAACTCAATTCGTTTTCGAAAAATATCTCCAAAAACAGGGTAAATCACGTTTTGATTACGACCGTCAAACTCTTTTTAAAATGATTTTTGATTACGTTAATGAAAATCGTGATGTTGCCAAAAATCAAATGAAACGTCTCGGTTTTTCCCTTGATTGGACTCGCGAAAAATTCACCATGGATCCTGATCATATTGCTCGGGTTTATGCTGTTTTTCATCGAATGGTTAATGAAGGCCTAGTTTATCGTGATGAAAAAATTGTTAATTACTGTACTTTTTGTGGTACTGCTTTTTCTAATCTCGAAGTTGAACACAAAAATGTTGCTTCTCATCTTTGGTATTTCAAATACCCTATAGTAGGGGAAACAGATAAATATATTACTGTCGCTACTACTCGTCCTGAAACTATGCTGGGTGATACAGCTGTAGCTGTTAATCCCAATGATAAACGCTATTCTCATCTTGCCGGTAAAAAACTTTTACTCCCTTTAGTGAACCGTGAAATCCCCATTATTTTTGAAGATTCTATCGATCCCAAATTTGGTACCGGTGCTGTCAAAGTTACTCCAAGTCACTCTCCCGAAGATTACGACATGGGCAAAAAATTCAATTTGGAATTTGTCCGAATTTTTGATTATGACGGTAAATCAAATCAAAATGTTCCTGAAAAATACCGGGGTTTTTATCCTAACCAAATCCGTCAAATGGTCATCGACGACCTTACTTCTGCCGGGTTAATGGAAAAAATTGTCGACTATTCTCATGAGGTTGGTCATTGTTACAAATGTGGTCGTCCTATTGAACCAATTACTGCTCCTCAATGGTTTGTCAAAATCAAGCCGCTCGCCGATAAGGCTAAAGAAGTCGTCAAAAACGATGAAATTTTAATTTTTCCTAAACGTTTCAAAAAATCTTATCTTACTTGGATGAAAGATGTTCGTGATTGGCCAATTTCTCGTCAAATTGTTTGGGGTCATCAAATTCCTGCTTGGTACAATCTCGACGAAACTCCCAATATTAATATCACTTTTATAAATTCTCAAAATGAAACCGTCACTGGTTTGTGGTCTGACCTTATCAAAAACAATTCCTACCAAGAAATTAAATCTGGCCTTCAATCTCTAATCGCTCCAGTTGGTTCCAAGTTTTATCTTTCCGAAACTGACGCTCAAAAAAAGAGTCAAAATGTTTTACAAGAAACCGATACTTTCGACACTTGGTTCTCTTCTGGTCAATGGCCTTATTCCACTTTAGGTTGGAGTCCAGATGGTCATCATTCTCCCGATTTTGAATATTTTTACCCCACTACAGTTCTTGATACCATGTGGGATATTTTGTTTTTCTGGGTAGCTCGGATGATTATGTTTGGTCTTTATACCACCGGCCAAATTCCTTTCAAAGTCGCTCATATGCATTCTCGAGTTACCGATAGTAAAGGCCAAAAAATGTCCAAAAGTAAGGGAAATGTTATTGACCCATTAGTTATGTCTAATCAATATGGTGCCGATGCTCTTCGTATGGCTCTTGTTATTGGTGTTGCTCCAGGGAGTGATATTTCACTTTCCGAAGATAAAATTCGCGCCCAACGCAATTTCGTCAACAAAATTTGGAATGCCTCTCGTTTTGTCGAAATGCTTATCGATCGCTTAAATCCCCAAAAAATTTCTCTTGAAATTGATAAATCAAAATTACTAGATGTTGATAATGACATCTTAGACAAATTAAATAAAATTATTGTTTCTACCACTAAGCATCTTGATCATTATCATTTTGGCCAAGCTAGTGAAGATTTGTACCAATTCTTTTGGAAAGATTTTTGTGATGTTTATATCGAATCAGCCAAAGATAGGGGAGAAGAAACTATCCCTGTTTTATTAACAGTTTTAATTACCTCTCTTAAATTACTTCACCCTTTTATTCCTTTCGTTACTGAAACTGTTTATCAGGACTTAATTTCCAAGTATAATTTACCTAAAGAACTTTTAATCTCTTCTTCCTGGCCTGTTATTTCAAAATAAAAACCTCCAGACCGTCCTGGACGGTCTAGCAGAAATTTTCCCATCCTTTTTCAAAGGAGGGGACCTGCCTGCCGGCAGGCAGGTTAAGGGGTAGATTTTAAATAAATCAAAATTAATCTATGAAATCTAAAATATTTGTTATTTTAATTTTAATTTCTCTTCTTAGCATAAACTTTTATTTTTCCCAAAAAAATCCCGACAAATACACCCAAACCAAATCCGATTTGTCTAGTTTTATCGGCAGCACCAGTTATTTAGGTCGTCTCGATTTTTGGCATCTTTTAGTTCAAAATGGTGACTGGATTAATGCTGCTACTTTAGAAAATAAATTAAATCCTGATCAAGTAATCACTTACAAACTTAATCATCAACCTCAAGAACTTCAAAAAAAGATTGATCAGCTCGATATCAATAATCAAAAAACTGCCGATGATTATATTGAGTTAGCTAAATCCCAGTCACTCTTAGGTGAGACCAAACAAGCCATTGAATCCATCAAAAAAGCCCATCAACTCGATCCTGTTCGGCCCGATGTTGACAGGCTTTTCTATCAAATTACTCAATAAGTTATTCTTTTTCTTCTGCTTTAGCTTTTTCTGCGGCTTCCTTTTCTTCTTCAGTCTTTTGATTCATTGCTGGCACATCACCAGGAGCAGCTTCTTCAACCGGAGCTACTTCTTCTTCAGCTCGTGGTTCTTCAACCTTAGCAATCAATTGTTCAACATCAGTCAAGATTTCTAATTTAGAGGTATCAATTTTCAAATCAGCTACTGTAATAGTTGATTCCAAATTATCCAAAACCGATAAATCAACTTCGATACTTTCTGGTAAGTCAGCCGGCAAAGCTTCAATTTCTACTTCATCAGTTACTGTTACCAAAGTATTACCATCTTTCACTGCTTGAGATTCACCAATAAATTCAATTGGAACCATAGCCGAAATCTTTTCTTTCAAATTAACTTTATAGCAGTCAATATGAATCATATTTCCTTCTACCGGATGATATTGAGGGTTTCTAAAAAGTACTGGTAATTTTTCTTTTTCATCTAAAATTACCTCAACCAAGGTTGATTCACCAATATCACTAAATAATTTTTCTACTTCAGCTGCATTAAATTGAACTAACAAAGATTCAAAAGCTTTTCCATAAACAGTTGCTGGAAGTAAACCTTCTTTTCTTAAGTGTTTAACTTTTCTACCGGCAACAGTTCTAGTGGTTGCCTTCACTTGATGTTTTTCTTTGGTCATTATTTTTGT
>CAYRYK010000035.1:0-7019 GCA_964428535.1 uncultured Gammaproteobacteria bacterium
TTGAGTATTATCTGATCGGTTTTTAAAAACAGATAGTTTTATTGCGGCTAGAACGCTAAAGGATAAAGATAAGATGAGACAAACAGAAATAACCCAAAAAAGTTGAGGTTCAGTTTTTTTAAAATTTTTGACGGAAGAGTTTACTTGGCTGAAAACAGATTTAAAAGATTTGATTTTCATAAAAAAGTTTAGCATTATTTTTGACAATTAATTTGCCAGTTTTTGCTATCTACTTGGCAGTTTTGAGGAAAACTAGTTTGATTTAAAAAATTATTAAGAGAGATGATTTTATTTTGACCACGAAGGAGGTAAGTGGAACCATTTTTGATTTCGGTGGGGAAAAATTGATATTCGGTTTTGGAGTCAGTAATGGTTTTGACAGTAACCATATTGTCAGGTAAATCAAAAGGTAATTGAACTGGTGATTTTGAAGAATAATTAATATCAAGGTAATCAGTGCCATAAAAAAATCTAGAACCTAAAGACGAAAGACTTTTGGTTTTATCAATATTTTTAGAAAAAAGTGTGGTTTCAATATTGATGGGAATGTTTTTTAAAAGACTTTTTTGATAAGAACCCATGACATAACTAGTGGTTTCAATATCAGAGTTATTAGATAATTTGCCAGAGTTAGAGTTAAAAAATAAATTCCAATTTTGAGCATTTTTAATGTTGGCAAACTTGGAGATAATATAAAGTGATTGAGGGCTATCGACTTCGAGTTTGGGAATTTCAGTAAAATTTTGGTTATTGAGTTCTTTAATGCTTTTTAAATCATGGACCTCGGCTAGACCGGATGGAAGATAATGAGAAAAATCGACTGAAGCAATCAAAAGACAATCGAAATGACAGTTCTGAGAGATGGTATTAATAAGAGAATCTAACTTGGAGACAGGATAATTTTGACCAATTAAAATGGGAAAAACAGTGGCTTGGGGCCAAACGGTTTTAATATCTGGAAGTAAGTTAAAAATAGCGTGATCATTTTTGACAAGATTATTGTCGAGGGTTAAAAACGGTTTTAAAACTGATTCGAAATTGTTAGTAAAATTTACCTGGCCATTGGATAAATTCCATTGTCGATTGGCGTAAGTTATTTGATTTTGATGGGGAGAAAAATGATCGGGACCAATGATAATAACTGTTTTAGTAGTCGGTCGTTTGAGAGCGATAGACTGAAAATATTCAAGACGTTTTTGAGCCACAAAATTGTGATGAGGAACGACGATAGCAATAGGTTGAAAATAAATTTTGAAACCAAAAAAAAGAAAAGGAAATAGAAACAAAAACAAAAGAAATCTAGCCGGTTTCATTAAGTTAGTCTACCAACAAAAACCCTCCATTTAGGAGGGTTTAAGAGATTAAAGATGATTCGGACTAAATGCTCATCACATTATACCGTTCATACCGCCCATGCCAGACATGTCTGGAGTTGGAGCTGATTTTTCGGGAACATCGGTGATTAAAACATCAGTAGTTAAAATCATTTGACCGACAGAAACGGCATTGGTAAGAGCCGATTTGGTAACCTTGGCTGGGTCAAGAATTCCGGCTTCGATCATAGATTCCATTTTACCGGTGGCAGCGTTGTAGCCATAATCAGATTTAGAATCTTGAGAAACCTTATCTTTGATTAAGTTAAAAATATAACCAGCATCTTCACCAGAATTTTGAGCCAAGCGACGAATTGGCTGTTCGAGGGCGTATTTCAAAATATCAATTCCAACCTGTTCTTCGGCAGAATCAGTTTTAACTGAATCAAGTTTTAGAGAAGCTTTAAGTAAAGCAACTCCGCCACCAGGGAGAATCCCCTCTTCAACAGCAGCTTTGGTAGCTTCAACAGCATCTTTAACTCTTTCGAGTCGTTCTTTCATTTCGACTTCAGTAGCACCGCCAACTTGGATAACAATGGCTCCGCCAACTAATTTAGCGATTCTTTCTTGGAATTTTTCTTTGTCATAATCAGAATCAGTTTTGCTGAGTTGAGCTCGAAGTTGAGAAACACGAGCTTTAATATCTGATTCATTACCGGCACCGCCAAGGATTCTGGTTTTATCTTTGTCGGCAGTAATAGTGTCGGCATGACCACAATATTCCGATGGATCAGCATTATCGAATTTAATACCTAAATCATCAGAAATTACTCGACCACCAGTAAGAGCGGCAATATCTTCGAGCATGGCTTTGCGACGATCGCCAAAACCAGGAGCTTTGACAGCCAAAACATTAAAGACCCCTTTGATTTTGTTAACAACCAAAGTAGCTAAAGCTTCACCGTCGACATCATCAGCAATGATGACAAAATTTTTGGTGAGCTTAACGAGTTTTTCAAGGAAAGGCAAAATTTCTTGAAGAGAACTAATTTTTTTGTCGGTAATAATAATGTAAGGATTATCGACAACAGCTTCCATACTTTCGGTGTCGGTGGCAAAGTAAGGTGACAAAAATCCTTGATCGAACTCCATACCGGAAGTTTCTTTGGTCTCTAAAAATAAACCCTTACCTTCTTCGGCAGTAATTAAACCATCACGACCAATTTTTACCATGCTTTGGGCAATAATTTTACCAATTTCTTCACTACCAGCCGAAATAGTGGCAACTTGTTCGATAGAGTCTTGATCATCTGCTTTAATTTCTTTTTTCATTTTATCGAGTTCTTCCAAGATGGTTTTAAGACCTTTTTCTAAACCACGACGAACGATCATAGGATTAGCTCCAGCAGCAACGTTTTGGAGACCCTTGTTAACAATGGCTTGGGCCAAAACAGTAGCAGTGGTAGTACCATCACCAGCAGCATCGTTGGTTTTTGATGCCGCTTCTTTGACTAGCTGAGCACCCATATTTTCGTAAGGGTTTTCGAGTTCAATTTCTTTAGCGACAGAAACGCCATCGTGCAAGACGGTTGGACCGCCCCATTTTTTGTCGATAGCGACATTACGACCTTTGGGACCAAGAGTAGTGATGACAGCATCAGCTAAAGTATTAACTCCTTTTAAAAGTGACTGACGAGCGTCGGCTCCGAATTTTAGTTGTTTTGACATAATTTAGTTAAAAGTTAAAAAGTAAAAAGTATAAAGTAATAATTATTTGACGATAGCCATAATATCGTCGAATTTTAAAAGTAATAAATCGACGTTATCTTCCTTAATTTCTTTACCACCCCATTCGCGGTAGACAACAATATCATCAATTTGGCAGGGAGCAGAAATTTCACGACCGTCATCAAAAATATTTCCACCAACAGCCAAAACTTTGCCTTGTTGAGGTTTATCTTGATGATTGTCGGGTAATAAAATGCCAGAGGCAGTGGTTTGTTCTTGTTTTTGAGGCTGGACTAATAAATAGCCAGCAACTGGGTGGATTTTGGATTGAGTCATAGCTTTTTTAATGAGTAATTAATAATTAACGATTATCAGTCGTTTTTGACGACTGCTAATATTATAGCGAGGAGACGGATTGAGTCAAGAGGGATTACTACTGATAAAATCAGATAGTTTATGAAATTAAAAAAGTCTAGAATTTTTGGAAAATTTAAATTCTTTTATCTAGCAAATGATAAATATATTGGCCAAAGAGTGGCAGTGGAAAAATATGAGCCATACGAAACACAATTAATTTTGAGACAGACAAAAATTGGAGATATAGCGGTGGATGTGGGAGCGAATATTGGTTATTACACTATATTGTTGGCCGATAAGGTGGGTAAAAATGGAAAAGTTTACACCTTTGAACCGGATAAAACTAATTTTGAAATTTTAGTTAAAAACATTAAAGAAAATAATTTAAAAAATGTAGTAGCGATAAATGCAGCGGTGGGAAAAAAAGAAGGAGAATTGAAATTACACAAATCTGAGGAAAATTTTGGAGATCATAAATTGTATGGAAATGACAAAGATGTTGAGGAAGTAAAAATTGTTAATTTAGATAAATATTTTGGCAACGAAAAAATAGATTTATTAAAAATTGATACTCAGGGTTGGGAACCGGAAGTGATTGAAGGAGCCAAAGAATTGATTGAGAAAAATAAGCCAGTGATGTTTTTGGAATATTCCCCTGCTAGTTACAAACAAGCAAAATTAAATGGAAAAAAGATGATGAATTTTTTGAGAAAAATTTATAAAAAAATTTGGTGGATAGATGAATGGTTGTATATTTATAAAAATTTGAGTCAGGGAAAAATTGATAAAATTTGTGTCGCCAATAAAACTGGTTACGCCGATTTGTGGATGAAAAATGATGTTGGATTAAATGATAAAATTGGACAGATTAGAAATCTTAGGGTTAAACAATGGATAAAGCAATTGCTTAGTGGGTTATAATGGGTCTGTAATTAAAAATTAATAGTTTTTAGTTTTATGTCAAAAATACAAAACATCTTTGCCCGAGAAATATTAGCTAGTGGTGGAGCTCCAAGCTTGGAAGTAACCGTAACTTTGGAAAGTGGAGCTATAGGTGAAGCATCGGTTAGTTATGGTGCATCGGCTGGTTCAAAAGAAGCCACAGTTTTGCTTGATGGAGATAAAACCCGTTATAACGGAAAAGGAATGTTGAATGCAATTGCTAATATTAATGGAAAAATAAAAGAAATTTTAGTAGGAATGGACGCAGCTGATCAAAGAGCGATTGATAATAAAATGATTGAAACTGATGGAACTGTTAATAAAGCAGTATTAGGCGGAAATGCGATGTTGGGTGTAAGTTTGGCCGTGTGTCGAGCAGAAGCAGCGGAAGAAAAAATGCCACTTTATAAATATTTACGAAAGACCTACGGAATTGGCGATATTGGTTGGAAGTTACCAAAACCAATGATTGTGATGATTGAAGGTGGTAAGCACGCTGATGAAACTACTGATTTACAAGAATTTATGGTAGGAGCCATGGGTAATAAAACTGCAGCCGAAAATGTACGAATGGAGATGGAAATTTACAATGCTTTGAAAAATATTTTGAAAGCAGAAAAATTATCAACTAATGTGGGGAATGAAGGGGCGTTTGCTCCAAATGGAATTTCATCTAATGAAAAACCAATTGAATATTTAGTGCAAGCAATTACTAACGCTGGATACACTCCAGGAGTAGATGCAGGCGTAGGAATCGATGCGGCTTCAAGTGAGTTTTATAGTGAAGAAACTAAAAAATATACTTTAAAACTTGAAGGAAAAGAATTAACTTCAGAAGAATTAATCGCCTATTACAAACCATGGATTGAAAAGTATCCAGTAGTAAGTATGGAAGATATGTTGTCTGAATTTGATTGGGATAATTGGCCAAAAATGGTTGAAGCTATTGGAGGAAAATTCCCATTAATTGCTGATGATTTAACAGTAACTAATACAAAACTTTGGCAAAAAGCGATTGAAATGAAGGCAGCGACAGCAATTTTGATAAAGCTTAATCAAGCTGGAACTTTGACGGAAACAGTTGATTGTTGTTTGTTGGCCAATGAACATGGGTTAATGACCATGCCAAGTCATCGAGGTGGCGGTGAAACTAATGATACTTTCTTGGTTGATTTAGCAGTAGCAGTAAATTCGGCTTATATTAAGGTCGGACCAACTCGAGGTGAAAGAGTTTGTAAATATAATCGATTAATGAGAATTGAAGAGGAACTCAAATCCCTCTAAATCTCCCTTTGAAAAAGGGAGACTTAAAAATTTAAATTTGTTAATGAAAAATAAAAAAGTCATTTTGATAGTGCGGGATGGTTGGGGTTATTCAAATGATTCTTATGGTAATGCCATAATGGCGGCTAAAACTCCCAATGCGGATAAATATTTAAAAGAATATCCTAGCGCTCTATTGAAATGTACCGGCCAAGATGTGGGTAACCCAGAAGGGTCTCAGGGTGGAAGTGAAGTGGGTCATTTAACTATGGGAGCAGGACGAATTGTTTGGCAACCACAAGAAATGATTAATAATGCAATTAAAGATGGCAGTTTTTTTACGAACCCAGCGCTATTAAAGGCAATAGAAAATTGTAAGAAAAATAATAGCGCGTTACACCTGGCCGGACTTTTTTCTGATGCTGGAGTTCATTCTGACGTCAAACATTTATATGCTTTATTGAAACTAGCCAGAGATAATGGTTTGAGTAATGTTTGTATTCATTTAGTGCTTGATGGTCGGGATGTACCAGAAAAATCAGCATTGGGTTACGTAGAAAAATTGAATGAAAAAATTAAAGAGATTGGGGTGGGAAAAATAATTTCAGTAAGCGGTCGTTATTACGCTATGGACAGAGATACTAATTGGGATAGAACCCAAATGGCAGCCGAACTCTGGACTAAGGGAGAAGGTTTTGAGGCCGCTAACGCAATTGAGGCAATAAATAAAGCCTACGAACGAGGTGATGCGACGGATTATTATGTTCAACCAACAATTATTGATAAAACTGGTTTATTAAAATCTGGTGATTCTTTAATTTGGTTTAATTTTAGAACCGATAGATCACGACAAATTACGGCAATGATGACTCGACAAACACTTTGTCCGGTAGAATTTCAATCTGATTTAGATTTGACCTATGTATGTATGGGAAGGTACGATGAAAGTTGGGATTTACCGGTGGCATTTTTGCCAGAAAACGTGGTGAATAATTTGAGTGAAGTATTATCGAAAAATAATAAAAAACAATTAAAAATTGCCGAGACAGAAAAATATGCCCATGTAACATTTTTCTTTAATTCACAACTGGAAACAGAATACCCAGGTGAAGACAGAATTATGGTACCAAGCCCAAAAGTCCCCTCTTATGATTTGCAACCGGAAATGTCGGCGCCAGAGGTGACAGAAAAAGTTTTGGAAAATATTGGGAAATATGATTTTATTTTGGTGAATTTTGCCAATGCTGATTTGGTGGGTCATAGTGGAAAATTTGAAGCCATAGTCAAGGCATGTGAAGTAGTTGATGATTGTGTGGGAAGAATTGTAGATAAGGCACTGGAAAATGATTATGCCGTAATAGTGGGAGCTGATCATGGAAATGCAGAAAATATGCTTTATAAAAATGGTGAACCAGA
>CAYRYK010000036.1:0-3731 GCA_964428535.1 uncultured Gammaproteobacteria bacterium
TTTCTAATAAAGATTACAAAACCAGCCAAAAACTCATCAAACGTTTTTTTGAATCAATTATCGAAAAACCATTAGAAAGCAATAAATTATTCAAATGAAAAATAAACAGATTATCTATAAAGTATCTTTAATTTTATTATTTTTCATTGGTATCTTTCTTCGATTTTTTAATTTAAGCACCACTGCCAGATTTACCCGAGACGAATCCAGTGATTTGGTAAAGATGAAACAAATCATCGATCAAAAAGATATTACTTTAATTGGACCAACAGCCGAAGGAAATACTGGAATTTTTAGCTCACTTACATACTACATCTCTTTACCCTTTGTTTATTTTTCCCAAAATAATCCTCTTAGTCCCGCCTGGGCATCAGCCTTTTACGGATCCATTACTATCCTTCTTATTTGGTTATTTTTCAAAAAACAAAAAAACATTTGGAAACCTATTTATTTTTTACCCATAGTTTTAACTCCATTTCTTCAAATGTCCCGATGGGCTTGGAACCCACATTTCATTCCTTTCTGGCAAATTTTAGGTATTTTAATTCTAAATTCTAACTTTCCATTAAATTTCTTAATCAGTGGCATAATTTTTGGCTTAACTATTCACCAACATTGGTATGCTGTCTTTGCCTGTTTTGGAATGATTATTCTTGTTTTAGTTAAAAATAAAAAAATCAAACCAATACTTCAATTTTTAGCTGGACTTTTCATTTCTCTTTGTCCGTTTATTTTATTTGATTTAACCCATCCACCAGGGTTATTTTTTAGTCGGATGCTGTACTTCAGCCCTATATCTGTAAATCACAAATTAAATTTACTAAATATCTTAACCAAAATAGTAACTAGTCCATATCAATTCATAAACTATCTTACGTTTAATCAGATTTTTCTTAATTGGGTAATCATTATTCTAACCACAATTTTAATTATCAAAAATTTTTATCAAAAAAAATCTAAACTTAACTTTTTTCTTATTCCAATTCTATTTCAATTCTTAGGTTTATCTCTAATTTCGACCCCAATAGAAAACCGTTATCTTATACCTTGCATCTTATTCTTTGTTCTCTGGCTTTTAGATAATTCCAAAAACATTATCACTAAAATTTTAATCATAATTTTAATTTTCTCAGGCTTATATTCACTCCCTCAAGTTCTATTTCAAAATGATTGGACCAACAATATTGCCGCTTTAACAAAAATTACTCAAATCATCAAAAATGAATCGCCAACAGACGGCAAATTTAATTTAATTGTTTTACAAAGCCCAGATCAAAATACCAAAGGAAGTCGTTTCAGGGATTTACTTAAAATTAATAATATTAATCCACTACCACCAGAAGATTATTCCAGTCCTAACACTCTTTTTGTAATTACTTATTCCGATAATTGGGAAAAAATAAAAACTGACCCCGTCTACGAAATGGACCATTTCAGAAAAAATCAACCAAACCAAGTTTGGAAAATAGATAACTCCAAATGGTTCCTCTACCAAGTGAATAAATAAAAAATAGTTAAAAACTAATGATAATTAACTAGTTTTTTTAATTTAGTGTAAAATATAACCATCATCAACTGTGACCGAATCGGCAATTCGCGAGTTGAAAGTTTAAAAGTGGACGGACAACTGGAATAAATAATCCGTCAAATAGGGTGGAACCGCGGAAAGAAATTTTCGTCCCTAAAAATTAATATTAATTTTTAAGGATATAAATGTCAGACAATCAAAACGATCTCGTCAGTAAAATCGTCAGTCTCTGTAAACGCAGAGGAATTATTTTTCAAAATTCTGAAATTTATGGTGGTGTTCAAGGTTTTTATGATTATGGTCCAGTCGGATCACTCATGAAACTCAATTGGAAAAATTATTGGTGGCAAACAAATGTCATCAAACGCCGCGATGTTGTTGGTATTGACGGTTCTATTATTACTCACCCAACGGTTTGGCAAGCATCTGGACATGTCAAAAATTTTGCTGATGTCATGGTTGAATGCAAAAAATGTCACAAAAGATTCCGTCCCGATTTACTTGACGATCCTTCAAAATGTCCCGAATGTGGTGGAGAATTTACTGAAGGTCGAAAATACAATATTTTATTCGAAACTGAAATTGGAGTTATTGAAGGCGAAAAACAACATGCTTATCTCAGAGGAGAGGCCTGTCAAACTATTTATCTAGATTTCAAAAATATTGTTGATTCTTGTCGTGTCAAAATACCATTTGGTATTGCCCAAATTGGAAAAGCTTTCCGTAATGAAATTACTCCCAAAAATTTTCTTTATCGCACCCGTGAATTTGAACAATGGGACATTCAATATTTTGTTCACCCTAGTGAAATGGACAAATGGTTTGAATATTGGAAAGAAAATCGCATGAATTGGTATAAATCTCTCTTTAATAATTCTGAAAATCTTCGATTTCGTGAACATGCCAAAGATGAGTTAGCTTTTTATGCCAAAAAAGCTTTTGATATTGAATACAATGCTCCTTGGGGTTGGGCTGAGATGGAAGGAATTCATTGGCGATCCGATTACGATTTAACTCAGCACTCCAAATTTAGTGGTCAAGATTTATCTTATACTGACCCAGTTACTCACGAAAAATATCTTCCCTGGATTACTGAAACTTCAGGAGGAGTTGATCGCAGTTTCTTTTTCATGCTTTTAGATGCCTACCGGGAAGAAACCACTCCTAGCGGTGAAACTAGAACTTATCTTAAAGTTAATCCCAAGGTAGCCGCTTACAAAATGGCTATTATTCCTTTAGCCGCTAATAAACCAGAATTAATCGATAAAGCCGAAAAAATCTTTGATCAATTAAATCAAAAATATTCTGTTGACTGGGATGATAGTAGTAATATTGGTAAAAAATATCGTCGCCAAGACGAAATTGGAACTCCTTGGTGTTTAGTAGTTGATTATCAAACATTAGAAGACAACACTGTTTCCATCCGAGACCGAGACACTATGGAACAAATTCGTCTTAATGCCGATGAAATTGACAGTTGGTTAGAAAAAAGGTTAAATAGTTAATATGAATAAACTAAAAATATTTTCTTTGTCACTTGTCGTAGTTGCTTCTTCATTTTTTCTCTCTGCTTGTAGTAAAAAAACTACTACCACTACCAATAATGCTAATAATGGCACCAAATCAGCTCCAAAAGAATTAGTTTTGTCGGAATCTGAAAAACCAATTGTGTCACTAATTCCCCGTGAAGATGGGCATGAATTAAAACTTAAAATCGATAATATCCCTTCAAATATTAGCCAGATAGAATACGAACTTATCTATTCTTCTACAGAAAATGGTTTAACCATGGAAAAAGGAGTTGGTGATACCGTTAAAATTTCTTCCAAGAACATCGAAAAGGATTTACTTTTGGGCACTGCTAGTTGTACTAATGGTTGTAAATACAAATATGATGAGGGTGTTTCTGAAGGCACACTAACACTAAATTTTTACACCAGTGACAACCAAACTGCCACTTATGAAACTCCATTTATTCTAAGAACTTCAGCTAATATCAAAAAGGACGGTGGATTTACTTTGAAAAATGATGGTCTTTCTGTCAAAGCCACTACTACCACCAAAAGTGACTACTTTGTCGTTATCAAAAACTATCCTTCGTACTATTCCGTCTTTTCTAACGGTAAGGGTGCTGGAAAAATTACCTCCATTACCCCAACCACTGTTACCAAACAAGACACTGCTTCTTTGGTTGGCAACTACA
>CAYRYK010000036.1:3831-5376 GCA_964428535.1 uncultured Gammaproteobacteria bacterium
TTGGGTTTAAGTCAAAGTCAACAAACTGCCATTGATAGGGGATTTTCCTTCAACGACTCACTTTCTTTAGATATGCGTCTTGATCCCAAATCTCAAACTGTAACCGCCGAAGAAATAATTAATACTTACTCTTTTGAAGATCTTTATCAAATTTTTACCAAATACAGTCAAGAGCTTTATAGCAAACCTTTAATTCTTCATATTATTAGACAACGTCAGAAATCTCCCATCAAGTCAGGTGAAAGATTAGCTGACATTATTCGTGATTATTATCAAGAACATCACATTAAAACAAAGGTTGATCCAGCTACCAAAGTTTTTTTAAGCCTTCGCATTGCTGTTAATCAGGAAAATACTAATCTTCAAAAATTATTAGAACAAAGTTTAAAAGTGGTCAAATCTGGTGGTTATGTTTCTATTATTACCTTCCATTCCGGCGAAGATAGAATTGTTAAACAATTTTTAATCAAAAATTCATCCAAAATAATTGCTCAAAAACCAATTAAGCCCAGCTTTCAAGAAATCAAAGATAACCCTTTATCTCGCTCTAGTATCCTCAGATCGTATAAAATAGTTTAATGTCCAAAATTTTTACCTGGATTATTATTACTAGTCTGATTATTCAAATCGGTTTTTCTTTTTATTACTCCAACGAAATCATTAATCAAAATTCTCAGCTCGATCAATATCAAACTCAAGTTGATCAACTTAAATTAAACATTGAATCGGTCGAAAAACAGTTATCCGATCTTAGCTCTATTAATAAGATTAACCAAAGTACTTCTTCAGCCTCAATTCCTATTACTCAAACCATTAAAATTAACCAATAATGATTCAGAGATATCGTTTGCTACTAACTTCACTCCTTCTCTGTTTTTTTGTTGTTGCTACCAGATTTTTTTACTGGCAAGTTATTAAAAGTTCTGATCTTAAAGAAAAAGCTCTCAGCCAAACATATAAACTCGAAACTGAAAATCCTACTCGAGGTCAAATTTTATCCTCAGATAATTTTCCTTTAGCTCTTAATCAAACCCATTATCAAATTTCCATTTACAAACCAAATCTCAAACAAGATATCGATTCTCTTCTTCAAAAAATCGATTCTATTCATCCGGGATTCATTGCTGAAAATCAAAAAAATCTTGATAATTTTAAAAATAATTCCAAACAACTTTGGATTGATTTACCTACTTTATTTACCAATTCTGAAAAAAATCAATTTCAAGATTTTCCCGGAATCAGTCTCCGACAAAACTTAAGTCGCTACTATCCAGAAAGCAAATTAGCAAAAGATATGTTAGGTTTTATTGCCAAAGACGAAGAGGGGACTGAAATTGGCTATGGTGGTCTTGAGGCCTACTACAACAAAAAACTCCAAGGTAAAACTGGATTTATTTTAGCCCCTCAAGACGCCACCGGCAAAACTATTCTTACCAAAAAAAGCTGGACTTCACCCGCTGTTGACGGTCAAAATATTCACACTTCAATTAATCGTAGCATCCAATATCAAGCCGAAAAAATTTTGTCCGAAGGTATTGATAAATA
>CAYRYK010000036.1:5476-6844 GCA_964428535.1 uncultured Gammaproteobacteria bacterium
AACTGGGATAATGCCACTCACCCCAACGCTACTCTTAAAGACATTATTTTAAATTCAGACAACATCGGTATGAGTTATATTATTAGTCATTTAGGCCTCGACAATTTTCTCCGTTACTATCAAAAACTTGGTCTTAATCAAAAAACTGGTATTGATCTCCAGGGTGAAGCTAAACCAACTGTTAAAACCAACTGGCCAGAAATTGATTTGGCTACCGCTTCTTTTGGACAAGGGATTGTTGTTACTCAAGTTAATATGCTTCAAGCGTTTAATGTTATTGCTAACAATGGTCAGCTAGTTAAACCCAAAGTTGCTCAATATTTTACTGACAATCTTGACCGAGTTTCTTATCCCAAAAAACAAAACCCCATCACCATTTTTTCTCCCCAAATTATTTCTCAAATGAAAGATATCCTCAAATATGCCGTTGAAAATGGTGTTGTTAATCAATTTAGACCCAAAAATCTAGAAGTCTGTGCCAAAAGCGGTACCGCTCAAGTAGCTATCAAAGGTAGTTATACTGATTCATCAACTATTGCCTCATATATCGGCTTTTCTCCCTGTAATAATCCTAAATTTACTATGATTGTTACTATAAATAATCCTAAATCTTCACCTTGGGGATCTAGTACCGCCGCTCCAATTTGGTATGAATTAGCCTCAAAAATTGATCATTTGCTATAATTAATCACCTTCAATGCTACAAAAAATAAAGAATTTGTTCTTTCATTTACCAAAAAGTCTTTTTTATCAAGCTTTCTATCATTTTCCTACCAAAAAACTTACACTTATTGGTATCACTGGAACTGATGGAAAAACTACTACTGCTACCTTGGTTTACGAAACTCTAAAAAAAGCTGGCATCAATGCTGGTGTTATCACTACTATCAGTGCTAAATATGACGATCACGAAATTGATACCGGGCTTCACATGACTAGTCCTGATCCGTCAGTCACTCAAAAAATATTTAAAACCATGATTGATGCCGGAGTGACCCATGTTGTCTGCGAAGTTACCGCTCATGCTCTTGATCAATACCGCTTCGCCGGTTGTAATTTTGCTGTTTCTGTCATCACTAATACTTCACACGAACACCTCGATTATTTTAAAAACATGGATCAATATATTCAAACCAAAGCCAAAATTTTCAATCAATCTGAAATTTGTATCCTTAATAAAGATGACCCATCCTACGAACAAATTACCAAAAGTTCACCAAAAAAATTTTTAAGTTACAGTATTGATAAAAAATCAGATTATCAAGCCACCAATGTCGTTATCAAATCTGATTTGCTATCTTTCAATATTAAAAACAATTCCATTATTACCGACAGTCCTTACCGTTACCAAATCTACAATATTCTCAC
>CAYRYK010000037.1:0-1457 GCA_964428535.1 uncultured Gammaproteobacteria bacterium
GACATATCTTGAACCACAACTGGCTCAACTTTCTTTCTGGGCATTTTGGAAAATTTTAGTTTCTTTAGCTGAAATTTTGAGTTAAAACGAAAAAATTTTACCTAAAGACACAATCCCGATTTATCGGGGAAAATTATTAATTAAACTATAAAAAAGTTGGAAAACAACATAAAAAACGGGAAACGTTTTGGAAACAAAATTATTCTATAATATCCCCCAACAAATGTCAAATCACCAACTAAATTGTATAAAAATTTTGAAGTCACAATTTTGTAACGTATTTGAACGTGGGTGACCACATTCATTTTCCAGTGGAAAAATTCGCGACGAAAAATTTCAAATATAAAAATAGGGTTGAAAGTAGAAGACCTGCCCCCTCTTCTACTCTCAACCCTACTCTCAAAGCTAAACTAATCAAAAAAGTCCTAAAAATCGGCTCTCACCAATTTGACTTTGTCTTAAATTAGCCTTATTTTAGATGTTGAAGAAACAACAATATACGTGTTCCACCTGCTTTGAGAATATCGATAATGTTGTTTCTTTTTCTTTTCTTTAGCTAAAATTTCTAGCTGAATAGCGACGAAATTTTATCTAAAGACAAGACACCGGTTTACCGGTGTGTACCCGATTTATCTGTGTATCTTCCTTGATATCCAGGTCTAAATTTGAACCGAAGCGCCAAATTTTACCTCATTTATTCGCTTTTTTAGGCTTAAATTTGAAGTAAAACGCCAAATTTAACCTAAAAACACGATCCCGATAAGGCTTTAGCTGAAATCGGGACTTTTTGTTTTAATGGCTATAAACCATTAAAATCAACAACCTTATTGTTGTTTCCTCAACACCCAAACTGTAAAAGTTCTTGTTTTCCTGACTATCTGACAGTCTGAAAATAACTGATTAGCTATCTACATCAATATTAGTTTTCCCCCTAACTTAGCCATTTCTTTAATCTGTTTCTCTCCCCAAGCATTTTTACCTTTCTTTTCTTTCTTATTAGAGTTCTTTTTTTCTATAGAGAAAAATCTTTTTATTGATTGAAGCATTAAAAACAGTATAACTCATTTCCCCTTCTTGTCTATATCCTATAAAAATTTACTCGCCAAAAACACACTACCCTATAAAATATATTTTCTAAAAAATAAGTTCATTTTAATCAATTTTAAACAAATTTCACTCAATGTGGATAACTTGTTAACAACTCCCCTGTTCTATCTCAAACCTCCAACCCATCTTGGATGGATTAATAAAAAAAAGGCTCCCCTTCTTCAAGGGGAGCTGTCCGTAGGACTGAGGGGTTTCACAAAAAAATCCGGTAAATACCGGATTTAATAAAACTTTATCTTCTCTTTCCTCAAAATTAAGGGGGTTTTAGGGAAGGTGCAACAAAAAGAAAAAGCAGCTTGCGCCACCAATTCGACATCGTCGCACCTTCCCTCAGAACCAATCAGTTCACA
>CAYRYK010000037.1:1557-3307 GCA_964428535.1 uncultured Gammaproteobacteria bacterium
AATTTTCAATGTACAACTACATTATACCATAATATTATAGGATAGTCAATTCCCCCTCTTTAAACCTAAATACCCTATATCTAATTACCTATAAACCACCTCAAAGATTATCACTTATCATCTCCACTACTCTCTCCACTACTTTCATCTTTCTCCCTTTTCTTGTTTCAGCCTGCCGTAGTTCACGAAGGCGGCCCTCAATTTTATCATTCATATTTAAGTGTTCCGTAGCCTTGGCGAAGGACACCTTTTCACTCCAGATTTTACCTTCTATTCTTACTGCCACAAACACTTCTGCCGGATCATTCATATTTCCCGTTATCCCTAATCCGATTTCTCCTTCAATTTTTCTGGCCATTTCTTCTGCTGTTTCAGCTGAAAATACTCCATATTTTTTAATAATTTCTTCATCAACTCCTGCCTCGATTTTGGCTTTTATACTGTAAGTTACTTTCCCTATCTCAAAAACATCCGAAGCACCGGGTATATTTGTGATACAATTCACCATTGCCCCTCCAGTGCACGATTCCATTATTCCGATACACCAATGTCTCTTTTTTAATGTTTCCAAAATCTTTTTTATCTTCCAATCAAGTTTTTTTTCGAGCTGCTCCCCTTCATCAAGGGGAGCTGGCCATAGGCCTGAGGGGTTTTGAATTTGTTTTAATTTAGTCATTTTTGTTTTTCTAATTGTCTTTCTGATAATCTGACAAGCTGACCAACTGAATAGCTATTTTATTTCCTTAACATTTTTAATTTCTACCATTTTCTTTCCCATCGCCTCTGCCTCTTTTTTTCTTTTTTCCCAAAATTTTACCTTTCTCACTTCTCCTAACAAACTCACCTCTCCCACAAAAACAGGAGATTGATTATTTTTTTTACTAAAATTACCAATCCCCCTCCTCTCGTCAAAGGAGGGGTCAGGGGTGGATTTTGAAGCTAAAATTTCTTGTTTTTCTAATAAACTGACAGGCTGATAGGCTGAAAAACTTAACGGCTTTTCCTTATATGAACTCCACATTGCTGCCAATATTGCCAAATCCGCTCCGGTATCATCTACTTTTATTCCCCCAGTTACCGAAATAAATACATCATATTTATAAAGTGGCATTCCCAAACTTTTTTGTCCAATCGCCGTCAACAATTGTCCCCGATTAAAATCTACCCCCGCAAACACCCGTCTGGGCATCGGGGCAAAACTTTCTACTATCAATGCCTGAATTTCTACCATCACTGGTCTGGTTCCCTCCATCAATATTGTCACTGCACTTCCAATTTTATTTCCTTCTCCACTCACCAAATTTAAATCACTCTGACTTACATCCGATAAACCTTTTTCATCCATTTTAAAAATTCCCACTTCATCCGTCGGACCAAATCTATTTTTGTTGGCTCGCAAAATTCTTAATTCTCCATTTTTCTCCCCTTCAAAATACAAAACCGTGTCCACCATATGTTCTAACAATTTCGGTCCAGCAATATCCCCATCTTTTGTTACGTGTCCCACAATAAACATCGCCACTTTTAATTTTTTTGCCAACTGGACTAATCGAAAGGTCGACTCCCTAATTTGCCCCACCGATCCAATCGCCCCATTAACATTTTCACATCCGACCACCTGAATACTATCCACCACCACTATTTTGTACAAATTATTTACTCGATTTAAATATTCCTCGATTTCTTCCACTGAGTTACTTTCAAAAATATCGAAATTTTCCGCCTTTAATCCTAATCTCTTCACTCTAAT
>CAYRYK010000037.1:3407-6364 GCA_964428535.1 uncultured Gammaproteobacteria bacterium
TTCCATTCCCCACATGCACTACATTGTCCCATCCATTTTCCAAATTCATTACCACAATTACTACAAACAAAAACTGTTTCTTTTTTCTTAGCCATTACCTATTATACTTTTCTTCTTTGAATTTCTTCATATCTCTGTTGTTTCACCTGCTCCACTCTAGTTAAAATCATCTCATCCACTCTTCCTTCACTGACTAATATTAACTGATTTATATCCATTGCTGCCGCTATATTCAGGAATAATAAATGAGCCCTATAAGCAAAATTTTCTTTTGGGCTAAAAAGTCTATTTTCTCTTCCCATTTTCATTCCCAAATTTGTAATCTGACCGATTATAACATCGGAAAAACCAAAAACTTTATTTCCGCAGGACCTCACTAAGCCGCCAATAAAAATAACCTATTTTAGGGTAAATTTTTATTACTCCGTTTTAAAGTCGGTCAATACCCAACCACCTTCACCTGTATTTACGTAAACTTTACCGCTCTTTAATATAAAAGCCCCCTGATTCCAACTTACCACATCAGTCATCAAAACGCCTGTTGGTAAATCAAAAGCCACATTTCTTTCAAATAATTGCATTTCATTAATCTGAAGAAACCAACCTTTCCCATCTTTATCTAATACGTAAACAAAATTACGATCACTATCGTAAGACGTAAAAGCCACATCACCGGCATTTAAATCTCCACCAGTTGATCCAGTATTTGTCACCTGTGGTAAACCTAAATTAACAGTTCTCGATCCTTTAGGGCATTTCTTCAAAATAGAAAACCCATCACCAAAACCATGAATCAGTCCAGCCTTAGTTTCACAGGCAGTTGTTACCCTTGGCAAGTCATCAGATGTTTGGCCAATTACCATCCCTGAACCAAAAGACAATAAAGTTACTAAAACTAATCCAAAAACTAGAACAGATTTTTTCTTCATTTTATTTTCAACTTCTAACTAATTAAATATACCACTCCACCAAAAATCCCCGATTTCTCGGGGATTTTAAATTTTAAAGATACTTGCCCTGTCAAGGGAAATGTCACGAAGTGACAAAGGGTTTGTTCCTTATTTGTATATCACGTTCTTCTTATTAGTTTCTACTATACCCAAAGAGATTTTTCTCTTTTGAACGTCAATACTTTCAATATAAACTTGAACCTTATCGCCTTCTTTAAAACTGACACCACCATTAAGTTTTGATATATGGATCAAACCCTCAACTCCAGTTTCTAGTTTTACTAAAGCTCCAAAGTTAGCAATTCTGACTACTTCACCTTCAGTTTCTTTATCTTTCGGGAATTTTTCTTCAATCTTTTCCCATGGATCATCACTCAATCTCTTAATTGAGAATTGCAATCTTCCATCATCTTTACTGATTAATTTAATCTTTAATTTGTCTTTAACTTTAAACATGTTTGACAAATCGGACACTTTCTCCCAAGAAACTTCTGAGATATGAACCAAACCTTCCAAATTAAGTTCAGCTCCATTGTTATCAAAATTGACTTTGACAAAAATACCAAAAGGTTCGACTCTAACTACTTCAGCCTCAAACACATCAGATAGTTTCAAACCTTCTATAATATCAACTTCTTCTCCCACCTTATCTGGTTCAGACACCAATCTTTCAGAGAAAACCAACCTATTTTTAGCTTGGTCAACTTCCAAAACTCTGGTTTTAATTTTCTTACCAATCATTTTTTCTGGATCACCATCATATTTAATCCCAATTTGTGAACCAGGAATAAACCCAAAGAAACCAAATGGTGCAATTACTACTGCTCCACCTCGATTTAATTCTTTGGCAAAAACTGTTACTTCTCCACCACTCTTTTCTTTCTCTTTAAAATAATTCCAACCATAACCACTAGCAGCACCACGAATCGAAACTAAAATTTGACCTTTATCGTTTTCTGGAGATTTAACTTGAACTTCGATTTCGTCACCAATTTTAAGATCATTAATATAATCTTTAACAAATTCAAATTCTTTTCCTAAAACTACTGCATCGGTTTTACCCCCGATATCAATATAGATCGCTTTGTTTTTAATTGAACTAATTCTTCCTTTAACTTCTTGACCTTTTTTAAAACCTAATTTTTCAATACCTTCAGATTTTAATAAGTCCTCCATGGTCAAAACTTGTCCGCCTGTGGTGGATTTGACTTTCTTTTCTTTTTTAGCTTTTTTAGCCATAATACAAAAAAAATCCCCTAATTTACGGGGATAAAAACGGGATTGTTTACCCTAAATAAATTAATAAAATAAATTTTATTTATCGAACCAAAATTATAGAGCTTCCGCCCTGTCAAGGGAGGATGTCCAAAGGACAGGAGGGTTTGTCTTTAGTTTCTGAATTCTGGCCATGACCTATCTTCAAGACCACTTGCGTGGAGACTATTGTCAGCGCTAAGGCGTTTCACTTCTCTGTTCGAAATGGGAAAAGGTGGTTCCACCTCGCTCCAATGACCAGAATTCAAAAACCAAAGTTTGTAATTTATTTTTTCATTTCATTCTATTAGCTAATAGCTATTTACTAAAAGCTAAATTTCTTGGCCTCTAAATTGAGTCGCCTATTCAGCTTCCAAACCCAAATTTGATTGGGGCTGAAAGCCAAATATGTTGAGAAATTTCTTCGATCATCCCTTTACTTAGCTTAACTACTTACATAGCTTCCACTTGTAAAGTATTGGCCGGTAGTCTCCCGGCGATCTCTCATTCACCTTGCGATGAACAACGATTCCTTATCTTAGGGTCAGTTTCCTGTTTGAGATGCTTTCAACAGTTATCTTAATAAGAACGTAGCTACCCAGCATTGCACTTGACAGCACAACTGGCACACCAGCGGTTCCCTCATCCAGGTCCTCTCGTACTGTGGATGAATCCCTTCAAGAATCGAACGATTACTACGGATAGAGACCGAGCTGTCTCGCGACGCTCTGAACCCAACTAACGCAGCGCTTT
>CAYRYK010000038.1:0-6202 GCA_964428535.1 uncultured Gammaproteobacteria bacterium
ATAATACCGAAACTATTTTTGAATTAAAAATTGATCACGCCAAAGATCCAGAATTTCAACAAAAGTTCAGTAAACCAGGTAGTGTTTTTGATCAACTCGAATTCCGTAAACAAGCTCTAAAAAATGTCATCAAAGAAAATAATATTACTCAGCTCGACGCCGTTGTTGGTCGTGGTGGCACTGGTCCAGGCATTCCTTCTGGTACTTATATCGTCAACGACAAAATGATTGACGATCTCAAAAATCATGCTCAAAGTAACCATGCTTCCAACCTCGGTGCTCCATTAGCCAAATTCATTGCTACCGAATTCGGTATTGCCGACAAAGCTTTTATTGTTGATCCTGTCACTACCGATGAAATGGATGAAAAACACAAAATCACTGGTATTCCCGAAATTGTTCGCTATTCTTCATGGCACGCTCTCAATCAAAAAGCTATTGCCCGTCAATATGCCAAAGATATTGGTAAAAATTATGAAGATTTAAATTTAATTGTCGCTCATCTTGGTGGTGGTTCTTCTTTCGGTGCTCACAAAAAAGGTCGAGCTATCAATGTAATTTCTCCAGTTTCTGGTGAAGGTCCATTTACTCCAGAACGATCTGGTGCTCTTCCAGCCCAAAATTTAATCGAAATGTGTTTTTCTGGTAAATTTACCAAAGACGAATGTCTTCATTATGTTTGTGGTGGGGGTGGTTTGTTCGCTCTTCTTGGTACCAAAGACATGATGACTGTCGAAACCGAATATCCTACTTACGACAAACGCAAAAAAGATATTGTTGATGAAATGATTGCTGGAATTTCCCGATCTATTTGTTCTTTAATCCCTGATTTTGAAGGTGAAAAAATTGATCAAATATTAGTCACTGGTGGTATCGCTCGTTGGAAATTGGTTATCGATAAAATCCGAGAAGACGTTACTGCTACTGGAATTGGTGTTTCAGTCTATCCCGGCGAACAAGAGCTCGAAGCCCTTCGTGACGGTGCTCTTCGTGTTCTTAAAGGTGAAGAATTAGCCAAAGAATATATCTAATTTAATACTTTTGTATATACTAAAATATAGTTTGCTATACTAGCAGTATATTAATTTGACTGCTAACAATAGGTTATTTTTAAAATTAACCTTAAAATAGGGTATTTATTACCATTCAATTGGGTCTTTTCCGGTAAAAATCAAATAGCTATTTGTTTGTGAAAAAGGTTTTGACCCAAAAAACCCATTATATGCCGACAATGGTGATGGATGAGCCGATCGAATTACTAAATGTTTATTTTCATCAATTACACTCCCTTTCTTTTGTGCATAACTACCCCACAAAATAAATACTAGATTTTCTTTTTGTTCTGACAAAATTTTTACTACTGTATCAGTAAACTTTTCCCAACCTTTATTTTGATGCGATCCCGCCTGAGCCGCCTTTACCGTTAAAGTCGCATTCAACATCAGCACTCCTTGCTTTGCCCAATTTTCCAAATTCCCGTTTTTATTTTTTGTTTTCACTCCTAAATCACTCTCAATTTCTTTATAAATATTGACCAACGATGGGGGAGTCGGAATATTATCATTAACCGAAAATGCCAATCCATTAGCTTGATTTGGGCCATGATATGGATCTTGTCCTAAAATCACCACTTTTACTTTATCAAACGGTGTCAAGTCGAAAGCATTAAAAATAAATTTTGCCGGAGGATAAACTGTCGATTTTTGATATTCCAGCTTTACAAAATTAATCAAATCTTCAAAATATTTTTCATTAAACTCTTTTTGTAAAACTTTTTTCCAACTTTCTTCAATTCTTACTTCCATTTTTAAAATTATATCAAATCAGAACATAACCAAAACAGTTATTAATGATTTAAGCTAAATTTCATTTTTAGTTAATAAACTAAAAATATCAAAGGAGGAAATAAAAAAGAAAAATAACTTTATCAAAAGGAGGAATTGGTTTTATTTAAAACAGACAGCAAGCAGGGTTTGTCAAAATCAAATATAAATCAATATTATTTTTCTCAAAAAGAGAAACTCATCGGTTACTCATTTTCTCTTCAACAAAGCACCCTGATTGAGCCAGGGTGTTTTTAGTATTTAATACCACACACAATCAGTATCAAAAAAAGTCACCCTATCACTACAACCTGCATTATTTCTAACAATTTGCTCAGCTATTCTTCTATCAAAAACACTGCTTCCAATTACTACTACTTCTGAACCATTATTCAAACCAGCAGCAGTAAGGTTCAAAACCTCTTTATTTCCCCCAAAATTTTTCTTTAACCCAATGCCGAAACTCACCCGACAACTAGGATTAGCTTTTTCCGCCAACAAAAGTAAATTATTCTTAGAAGAGGCAGAAAAAACCGGATAGGGAGAAACACTATTTTTTGAAACCAATGAGATTAGTGGATTTAATACTTTTCCTAATAGATTATCTTTAACCGAGCCAGGTTCCTCATTTATCAAATCACTGGTCTTTTCCGTCTCTTTCTGAGAAAAAAGCCGAATTCTTGCACTTGAATGAATTACTTCATCAGATCTCTTATAAATATCTGTCAATGCTCGTAACTTTTTCATCTTTTCTTCCCAAGTATTTCTTTTACCCAAATGACACAAAACACCATCCAAATCCATCACTACTACAACATTATTTTCACCAGAAAAAACTGGATATTTTAAAACATCCGCTAAAGAATCTATTCTAACACTATTTAACGGCCTAGAAACCTTCATTTCAGTTCCTAATACCGACAATTCTCTTTCCATAGAAAGTAGGGGATTATATCAAATTAAAACAAAACATTACCAAATTAGTCGATTATTTCAAAAATTTCATTCTTTTTTACAAAACTTTTCCATAGACGTTGAAAAAAACTTGCAAAAATGTTTTACTTCTTTATTGAAATACCATAAACATCATAAATATCTTAGAAATATTTTTAAACTTCTAATTTTAGCTATACTTATAACTTCTCTTCCATTAAGTATTTACTTAGTTCAAAAAAACCAAGAAAACAGAAGTAACGCTGCTTCAAATTCTAATAGTGACATCAGTGACGATTATGGGGAAAATATTGCCATTAAGTCCGGTTCTGAGTGTCAAATGTCTGATGGTGTTTGTGTTGCTAACGAAAAAGTTTGCACCAATAGTAAAAACACTATCATTGCTTTAGCCGACTGCGATGACCCTTCACAAATTTGTTGTACTCAAACAGAAGAAGATAATAGTGGTGATACTAACAGTAATACTATTGTTAGTAAATCTGCCAACAGCCAAACAACCACTCAAGACCCCACCCAACCAATTATTCCTAATAGAAATATCAAATATCAAGCTCTCAGCGATTCTCTAAAAGTTTGGGTGGAATACAAAAAAAGCGATTACTATGCCGTTCACATCTGGGCTAAAGAGCCTTATCGGCAACTCAAAAAATATACTTACGATGACTCTGGTAAAAAATATACTAAAACCAAATTTATTGCCGAAAATCTTGGCAACAGCGGTCTTATTAAAGACAAAATTGCAGTCGTTTTTAATAACGATATTCATGTTAACCACAATGCTTACTACAACAACAGTAAATATTGGAAAACTTTTACTGGTACTGGATTAGTCCTTATCAATGGGAAAATAGCTCGCAATGAACCAAAAAAACCAAGCCGTAGAATGATGATCACTGGAATAACCAAAGATAATCTATTAACTCTTTTTGCGGAAAGTAAAAGTCCCAAAGCCAGTAAAAATACTGCCGCTAAAATAGGGAAAAGAACTAAACTCTATCAGTCAATTATCGATCAGGGTGTTCAAAATACCATTTCCAGTTTTGGTTATTATGTTCTAAATGGCAAAATCACCTCCAGAGCCAAAGAAAAAGACAAACAAGGTTACGGTCTTAGACAAATCATCTGCCAGGTTAATTCTAATAATTTTATTCAAATCACTACAGCTAAAGGATACACTCCACACACCGCTGCTAAATTATCCCAAAGTCTTGGATGTATCACTGCTATAGAAATGGATGCCGGGCAATCAACTCTTCTATACTACAAAGACAAATCAACTACAGGCTGGACCCAAAAACTTGTCACTAAAGGCGAAGATCAAATTAAAATGTGGAGTGTTATGTATTGGACCGAACTCTAAATCAAATCGAAATTTCTAATATCAAATTAAACTATGAATTTTTTAAGTTTAATTCCGAGTATATTCAAGAAGAATTTTATCTTCATCATCAATAACTTTATGATACATAGAAAAATTATTTCTAAGCAGTAGTTTGTGAAAATCTAATATTCCTAAAGACTCAGGGTGTCCACCATTCTGAATAATTTTACCTAATAAATAAATCAAGGCTGATTTTGCGCTATCCAAAGATTTATTTAGAACACTAGGGATAATCTCCCCATCTTTTCGAATAATATTTGAATACAAAAACACTCCTCCACTTTTTAAAACTCTAGATAATTCACTAACAAAACCTTCTGTTTCCTCAGGAGAAAGATAATAAGTCAAACCATTACTAACAGCTAAATCCAAACTTTGATCAGAAAACGGAAGATGATCTGCTTTACCAACAACCAACGACACACTTTCAGGTATTCCAATTTCTTTTGCTTTTTCGATAGCCAAACTAGACAAATCAACACCAGCTACACTTTCACAATACGGTAAAATTGTCCTTAAAGTATTCCCTGTACCACAACCAACATCAGCCACTTTTCCAAATTTTAATTCTCCGTGACAACTTTTTTCGTCAAGATATTTTTCAACTGGTTCAAATAAAATCCTATTACTATCACCCAAAACTACGTCATACCACAATCTTCCAGATTCAGTTTTTGTCATCAATAATTTTTGTCTATCATCACCTAACTCCACCTTTTGTATTTCTTCCCCAAAAAATATAATCTCCTCAACATCCACATCAGGATACTGATCACTAACAATATTTTCTTCATTTATAGCCAAACCTACCGTTTCTAGCCACAATTCTTCAAAATGATCACTTAATTCTATTCTTTTAATCAGATCAACAATTACTTCGCTTTGTGGTGCCATTTTTTGAGTCTCCATATACCCAGTATAAACCAAACACCAAACTGTTCGTTTTTTTTACTTTTGTGAGCTGAGTCTCCCAAACTTCGAACACCTGATTAAATATTTAATCAAACTAAAATCAGTTTTTGAAAGTTATAACATCATGGTAACAAAATAAGATGCTTTATGGTCTTTTTTTACCTATTTTTGAATATCCTTTTTATATTCGCTTGGTTGGTTAACATGTTGTACTTTGTATCCATCAGGAATATCAGTATTAAACAGATTTTCGTTTGAAAATACCATCTCATAAGACCAATCATTACTCTCAACAACAGTTTTATTAAGATCCATCTTTTCTTGTTTAACTATTAAAAAAGTACTGGGATCAATATATAAACGTAAAATACCAGGAAATTTTTCAATCTTACCATCTACTTTCTTATCAAGAGCTTGATCTAACTTATGTTCAATTACATAGACAGATGAATTGTTAATCTTCTGATTTGCTAGCCTTTTCCAACCTTCTTGATTTAAGTCTATTTTTAAGAGATCAAATTGTGGTTTGTTGTACAGATCCTCATTTTCTTTAGCCAATTCATCACTCAGCGTTGTGACTGAAACATTTTTTTTCTTTGGAGATAATTGAGTGGCTTGATTCCCTTTTACGATAGTTATATTATCCGTATTTCCATTGACATCTTTATATTCAGAACGCCATATATTATTTGCTGAATCATGCCAACTTTCAAAGATACTGTTTGAAAACTTTACAGTGATATGTTCAATAGTCTTATTACCATTCGAAGAAATAGCAACTAAAGCTTTTTTTGCAATTGCATCACCCAAAAGTTTGGGAGTTAACTGACAAAAAATAGAAAGAGATAAAACTAAAATTACAATAAGAAAAATTAGTTTTATTGGTCTAGACAACAACTTTTTTTTAATATTCATTTTTCCCATAAGCAAAGACTCCCTTATATAAGGAATATTATGCATCATCTGCCAAATATTGTCGAGAAAATATATTAAAATAACATTCCGCCAACTGTCAGTCGAACACTTTTGAACCTAAAATTTATTCACTTTTTCTTGTCAAGTAATTTTTCCAAGCTGATGTGACTCCAGTGGGAGTCGAACCCACGATTACCTGGATGAAAGCCAGGTGTCC
>CAYRYK010000039.1:0-6122 GCA_964428535.1 uncultured Gammaproteobacteria bacterium
TGGTTGCCCACGTTGAAACACGTTCCAAAATTGTAACTTCAAAATTTGAATTATTATTTCTTTTTGAAAACCAAAATCAGAGTGGTGATGGTGATGGTTAGACCAAGATATTCAAAAATTTGAGGCCAGAAGAAAACGTGAATATTTTTGGTAGTTAGATTGGTATTGATAGGTAATTCCCAAGCGTTGGCCCAATTGTTGGCGAGAACATGATTTTTAAGAAAAACAGGAACACCAAATTTAAAATAGAAAGCAGACCAACCAGAAGAATAACTTTGAGGATAAAAAATGTAGGTTGAACTTTTTGGTTGGGAAAGGGTTTCTTTTTGATTAATCAACGAATTTAAATCAAAAGGATAAATTTTAACTGAGTTAATTTTGTTTTGACTAACAGTTTGTTTAAGAGGGGAAGTGTTGAAAATTATATTGATTCCTGGTTGAAAGTCATCAGTTTCGTAAGAAGGGAGAATAAACCAAGAAGTAGTGTTGGTAGTAGACTTTTCAAGTTTGGTGTCGAAATATTTATGGCGAGAGTTAGCCGAGACGGCACTGATTTGAGCGGGGAGTCCAGAAACATATTGGTAATTAACTTCAACGAGATAATTTTGGTTAAGTTTGGCTTTGGGGAAGTTATAAACAGTAAGAGATGAACCGTCTTTTGGTAGACCAATGGTATATTCAGAATTAGCAGAATTATCAATTCTAAAGGTGGAAGTTTGATGGTGACTAGATAGAGTGATGGTATCGGAATTTTTGGTAACAGAAAAATTTTGTTCAGAGGTGAGACGATTGGTAAATAAATTTATGAATGGATAATTATAATTAATTTGATTACTATTGATATAGTTATTGAATTGAGAGAAGGCTGGATCGGAACAATAAAAATTAAATTGATTAACAGAAACTGGATTTTTAACCAGATATTTTTCGGTGGTAAAGGTCGTTTGATAAACGGTAATTTGACCAAATTGACTAATTTTTTTGAGGGAGGATAAATTGTCTAATTTTTCTTTGGTAGTAATAGCGATATTGTTGTAAATTTTTTCGTCAGGAAAGAAAACATTATTGTCAAATATGAGATATTGAATAGAATATTTTTGAAAAATATTGTTGAGTTGTACAGGATCATTTTTTTGAATGGCGGTATTAAGCTCCCAATAATATTGTTCATTTTTGAGATTCCAAACATCAAAAGCGCGGTCCAGAATTGGTTGTTCAATGCCGTACCAAAGGAAACCAGAACCACTTAAGCCAAAACGGTAATTAGTCCAACCCCAAAACGAACCTTGAGGCAAATTGGCGATACGGCCATGAGCATTCTGAGTTTTAAAAAATTTAATCAGATCAAAATATTCTTGAGGAAGATTTTTCCTTATGTCGGGAGAAAAATAGTTACCATTGAAGCTGGGAAAAGAAAAAATAATGATAAGAGAAAGAAATAAAATGCCAATATATTTTTGAATTTTAGGAGAAATTTTTTCGATGAAAATAGCAATGAGACAAGAAAAAGCGAAAACGGCGGGAGTGATGAATTTGGTAAAAGGAGAGCGGAAAATTTGATTGATTAAAGGTAATTGACGAAGAAGACTATTAATTTGAGCAAACGGAGGAATTTGAGAAAGGAGAGCAATAGCAGAAAGTAAAAAAAGACCGATTATAAATTTATCGAAAAGAGTTTTTGAGTTTTTGAAAAGAGAAATAATAAAACCAGATAAGGCTGATAAACCAAGAATAAGACCGGCAGAAATTGGAATAGGGGAAGAAAAATATTGTCGCCAGGTATCCATAAGAAAACCGTCATTTTTGGGGAAATCATAATAATAACCACGAAGTAAAAGAAAATCGAAAATACCACCCCGATAATAATTTCTCAAGAAAGTTTCATCGTTGGACATAAGGTTGCCGAAACCATTGGCGGGTCCGTTGAGGTTAGTGAAGAGAAAATAAATTAAAGGTAATAACCAAAAAGAATTGATGAGACCAATTTTGATGAGGGTAAAAAAAGATTTGGGATGAATAACAAAAATGATGAGGAGAATTACAAGATAGACAATAAAGATAGTTTGAACATAAAATGACGGTATAGCAAGTAAGTTAAAAGTTAAAAGTTTATAAAGTTTGAAAGTTGTTGGATTTTTAAGATAATCTAATAAAGAAAAAATTAGCCAAGGGAAAAATCCCCAGAAACAAGAAAAGGTTTCGAAGGGAACCCAAAAATTTTGAACTGAACCAAAACTAAGGAGATAAAAAAGAGCGGCGATAAATGAAGTTAGGGGTTTGAATTTGAGAGAATTTTTTAGACCAAAATAAATACCAAAAGTGCCCAAAAATATCATAGCGAAGTGCCAGAGATAACGAATGAGATTAGCAGGGAGGATTAAAGTAAAAGGTAAAATAATTAGTTGACGAATTAAGTCGGTGCTGTGAGCCATACCACCAACTAGACCTAGACCTTGATATGTTTGCCAGACAGCAGAAAAAGAACGTTTGAGATTAAGCCAGATATTTAACTCCGGCATGAGGTTGTCCCAACCGGTTAAAAAAGTATTGGGAGTAAAATTGCGCCAACAAAGAAGACAGACAATGAGACTTAAAATTATCGGATAAAAATTTTTCTTAAAAAAGAGTTTCACTAATCAAATTATAGCTGAGATTGAGCAAAGGAACCAACGGTAAGACCGGTAGGTTTTTTGATACCACGGATACGATACCAGATTTCATTAATAAGGTAATTAGGAATTAAAGTGATAACGGCAATTTGCATCAGGTTAAGAATGATGGCTTTGATACTTGGTTTAAAACCTAACTTTAAAGCTTGAAAACGGCTTTTGAGAGTTAATTTAAAAGTATTTTTAGGATTTTTGTGAGAAAGACTATTCTCTAAATGACGATAAAACAAAATATTGTCGGTTAAATTAGAAATTTGACCGTGTTTCATAAATCGGAACATTAAATTGATTTCTTCAGCGGAGGATTGATTTGGTTGATACCAAGTAAATTTTTTGGGTAACTTGGCAAGATTAATCATCATTGATGGTTGTTGCATAGGAACAGCCCAGAAAATCATATCCTTAAGTTTATTAGGTTGAATTGGAAAATTTTTGTGACCAATAACATTATCGTTTTTATCAATAACAATACATTGTCCGCCAACAGCGACCAAAGAATTATTTTGTTGGAGAAAATTTAATTGTTTTTGTAAACGGTCATTAAAAGAGATATCGTCAGCATCCATGCGGGCTAAAAATTTACCCCTGGCTTGAGAAATAGCAATGTTGGAAGTTAAGCTAACACCTAAATTAATTTTATTTTTAATAGCAACAATACGATTGTCTTTTTTGGCATAGGATTTAATGATTTTCCAGGAATTGTCGATAGAAGCATCGTCGACAATAATAAATTCAAAATCGGAAAAAGTTTGGTTAAGAATACTAGAGATAGATTGATGAAGAAAATCGGCGGCATTAAACACTGGCATATAAACAGTGATTAAGGGTTTTCTGATTTTAGTCATAATTTTTATTTTCAAGAATATTGGAACGCCGAGGGAAGATAAAGAGGAGGTTTGGTTGCACGATGCAGCCCAAATCTTTCTTTATCTTTTTGTCCCTCGGCGGGTTGTGTGGTTAGTTGGCGGTGGGGCCAAATGTGGTATCGGCGTTCAATTCAGTGGGCAGCTCGCTGGACAGATTTTTGGTGATACCTGCCAAGTCGAGCTGATGCTCATGGTTCTTGTTGCCGTTTTGGACCTGTTGCCAGATCCGATCAAGGTCAACAGCGGCGCCGTTGGCTCCAACTTCCCAGTTCTGAATTTCACCATTTTTGATGGTGAATTCGTAGAGCCCGGAGTCAAGCTCCATAACGAAGCCGTTTTCATGAGTTTCGCCAGATTGTTTCCAATCGTGGCAGTAGACTCGGCTGAAGGTGCCATCGGGAACGAAAACCCGGACTTTAATCCAGGTAGAGTCGATCTTGGTGTTTTGTTTGTCAGTGAAGTGCGTATCCCAATTTGATTCAGGATAAAGGGCTTCGCTACAAGTGAACCAAATTCGATGACCATAGTCATCGTTCAGTTCTGCTGCACGCTGCCAAGTCTTGCCGTTGTTGAGGGAGAATTCAACGTATCCAAGGTCAGACGACTCAGTGTCGTTGCTGGTCTCGTCGGTGAATTCTTCCTCACTGGTGGTGTTGGTGTTGATGCTGCCGTCGGCGGAGTAGGTGCCCACAGGCACGTACATCTCACCATTGAAGCGGTAAAGCATCTCACCGTCAGGAATGTTGACGTTGTTGTTGAGAACAACGCCGTCGGCCATGGCGGGGATAACGAACGTCGCGACCATCGTGAGAACCAGAACCAGAGTGAACACCTTTTTCATGAGAATACCCTCCTTAAAATTTGTCGTTGTTGAAACGAGAAACGTGATGACATAAAGTCACCGTCGGTCGAGGAGTTCTTGGTGAAAAATTGATGGTCACATTTACGTCACCACCTTCCTTTCGAAAATTTCAAGTTACTGCTTTCGCAGGCTTGATAACTGGAAATAAAGTAATTTGTTTCCAAATAACAAGCCTGTTAGAGCAAACTTTTAACTAACCACACATTTTGTTAACGTACAGTAAAACTTTTTTAAAACGCAGTGCTTTAATTTGGCTTTACTTATTGTTAATGAATACTTTTTAAGTATTCGCTGGGATTATAGCAAAAATAGGTTAAAATGTCAAGATTATAGGATAGTTTTTTCGGTTTCGTCCTAAGGGACTCATCAGTATCAAGATAATTGATAGACCAGGGGATAGATGATGAAAAAGTAGAGACAGACGAGCTGCCAGTGTCTTTATCATCAGAGCTATCCTCCCGGCATAACTTATTTTTTTAAAATATCATCAAGGGTAATAATCCGTTGATCATGGATATCCCACGATTCAGGATTAATTACACCATCAGTAAGGATTCCTTCGATAGGGGAGTTGTAGAGGATTACTCCTCCGTCAATAGAGGTCCCATCGATGGTAATTTCCCAACCAACAACCGTATCGCCGATTTGAAAAGGTAACGATTTACCTTTACCAGTAAGGATACGACGTTTTTTTTGTGTTGATTTGGGAGTTTCACTAGGAATAATCGGTTGAGGTGTTGGTTTAATAGTTGGGTTGAGTGTAGGTTTCAGTGTTGTTATCGTCAGCTTGGGCATTGGGGTAGCAGTCGGAATTGGTGTTGGTGCTGGAGATGGAGTAGGTCTTTCTATTGAGAATGGTGTTGGGTATGGTGTTGGATGTGAAGTGCCAGTATTAAAAATCATTATTGGCAGAATAACTGCCAAAATTGACATTATAACAATGGCGATAAGAGCGGCAATTGGGTGTTTTACCTTTTTCCTTCTTCGAGACTTTTTCTTCGGTTTCATCATGGCTGTTCCACCTTCCTCTTCTTCGTCAATAGGTTCCAACTTGGCCTCGATTGGTTTTTGATATTCATCAAAAACTTCTAGCGCTTGTTCTTCGGCGTCTGCTACTAGAAGGTCCATAAAAAAATTGAACTCGACGATATCTTGTCGAGTATCAGCAAGAAGTTTTTGGTATCTATCGAGAGCTTCTGAGGAGATTATCTCAGCATCTGATAAATCTATTTTCATGCATACGAGTTCTTCGTCTAGAAGATAATTAGAGTACTCAAGCTCCACGATTTTTTTTTGAGCATCTTCAAGAGCTTGAGGGTTAGTGAATCGCTGAAGTCGGTCAAGTTTAATCGATTTTTTGTTTGAATCTTCAATTCTTTCTTGAAGATCCTTTTCGAGTCTTTTTTTATCAGCTTTTAAACTTTCGAGTTGGACTTCCAACTCTTTACGGGTTGGTTTGTCGGTTTTAGATATAGGTTTGGTAGTTTCAGTAAAGTCTTCGAATTCGTTTTTGCCACAATATTCGCATGCACGAGGGTTTTTTAACGTGGCTATTCTTCCACAGATTCTGCACCTTCGCCTAGGTTTCATTTCAAGACCAACCTCCTTTCTCTAAATCCTTATCATAGTGTTTTATACCTATACCAACGGAAAAAGTTTTTTCCGATTATTTTTTAAATTAAGTTATGCCGGTTTTTAAGGTACGCGGAGAAAAATTTTGACTAA
>CAYRYK010000040.1:0-5967 GCA_964428535.1 uncultured Gammaproteobacteria bacterium
AAAAAGTGTTTAGTCCCCTCTTTTTTGAGCCAGAGATTGTGTTTTTTGGAATCAGAGTCATAAATGGCCAATTGATCCCAAAAAAATTTGGAGTGATTTTTGATTTTTAGATGAGTGAGTTCGTGAAGTAAAATGTGACGAAACTGGGGGTAAGGAAAGAAAATAATTTGCCAATTAAAATTTAAATTACCTCGGGAAGAACAGGAACCGTAACGGGAACTTTGATTGCGAACAGTGACATGACCGTAATCAAAATTGTGTTGTTTTTTTAGTAATGATAATTCGTTTTTAATAAGTGAAAGAGCGAAGGGACGCAGTTTGGTTTCAAGAATTTTTTTGATATGACTAAGAGAGTTTTGGGAAATATTGGCGTAAATCTTTTGAGACTCGGGATAAATAATAACCGAATCTCTAGTGGTATTGATAAACACCACTTCATAATTTTTATCAAGAATAGAAAGTGATTTAAGATTTTTGAAAGATTTTTTGAGAGGAATTTTTTGAGAATGAGAAACAATCCAGTCGGCATTTTTCTTTATAAATTGGGTGATAACAAATGATGGGGTTAGACGCGGACAAGAAACAATAAAAGAGTGTTTGGTTTGAAGGCGAAGTCGAAGAGAAGAAATGGGTTTTTTGACAACGGTATAAGAATATTTTTTACTGTCAAGAATAATAGTCTCCATATTTAGGTATTTTAAAGCAAAAATGATATATTTATCTTATGAAGAGAATTTACGTGGGAGCCGACCATCGAGGATTTAAGTTGAAAAATGAAATAATTGAAAATTTACGAAGGAATGAATGGGTAGTAACTGATTTGAGTGAAAAGTATGATCCAGAGGATGATTATCCAGATGTAGCGGTAAATTTGGGAGAGAAAATAGTAGCAGAAAAAACTTTGGGAGTACTGATTTGTGGGTCGGGAGCAGGTGTGTGTGTGGCAGTAAACAAAGTGAAAGGGGTTCGAGGAGCAATGGCATTGAATGCCAGACAAGCAAGAAAAATGAGGGAAGATGATGATATAAATGTGTTGTGCTTGTCAGCTGATTTTGTGTCACCGGAAGAAAATAAGGAAATTGTGGATGAGTTTTTGAAGGCAATTTTTATGACTGAAGAGAGATTTATGAGAAGAATTAATAAAATCAAAAAATATGAAACAACTTAGATCAGTAGAGATGGTACCAGAAAATGTAAATGTGATTTTGAGAATGGATACTGATTTACCTTTTGAAGGAGAAACTATTTTAGATGATAGCCGACTTAAAAAAACTATTCCAACCATAAGATATTTACTGGAAAAAAACTGCAAGATAATAATTTTGGGGCACAGAGGAAGGCCTGAAGGAAAGGTAGTTTCTGAATTATCATTAAAACCAGTCTATGTAGCTTTGATGGAATTGTTGCAGGATGGCCAACAATTAATTGACAGTGTATTTATGGATGATATTAAAGATGAAAATAAAATTAGTTTGGCGATAAAAAATAATCAGATAATTTTTGGAGAAAATTTAAGATTTTGGAGTGAAGAAGATGCGGGTGATACTTCACTATTTAGAGTAATAAAAAAATACACACAAGTTTTTATAAATGATGCTTTTGCGGTGGCTCATCGGAAAAATGCGTCGATAATTTTACACCGAGAAATGGAGACTTATTACGGATTTAGTTTTGCTGAAGAAGTAGAAAAAATTAGTCAAATTTTAGAAAAGGAAGAAAGACCGATAACAATAGTTTTAGGTGGAGCCAAGGAAGATAAATTAAAATATTTGTCAGAGTTAACCGAAAAGGCGGACTATATTTTGATTGGAGGAAAACTACCTAAGCTTATCAGCCTATCAGTTAATCAGCCTATCAGTAATAAAGTTTTAGTAGCAAAATTAAGGGAAGATGGATTGGATTTAAGTGAGGAAGATATAGAAAAATTTAGTGAAATAATAAGTAATTCAAAAACTGTAATTTGGTCCGGGGCTATGGGGTTTTATGAACAAGAAAATTGCCGGATGGGGACTCAAAAAATAGCTCAAGCGGTGGCTAATTCTTTGGGTCAAAAAATAATTGCCGGGGGGGATACAAGTGCTTCAATAAAAGATTTAGGGTTAAAAAATAAAATTGATTTTGTTTGCTCGGGCGGTGGAGTGATGTTGGAAATGTTAGTTAAAGGCGATTTGCCGGCGTGGTCTTAGTTTGTCAGACTATCAGCTATTCAGTTTATCAGTAAGACAATGTAGAATTAATTTATGAAGCAAGATAAAAAAGTAGTCATTGGAATTAATGGTTTTGGAAGAATTGGGAGCGTGGTTTTGCGAGCAATATTGATGGAAAAATATGAAGTAGAAGTGGGAGCAATTAATACAACAGGACAGTTTGACATTGAAACATTTGCCATGCAATTTAAATACGATTCGGTTTATGGTAGATTCCCGGCAAAAATAAGTTTTTCTGAGGCAGAAAAAGCGGGTGAAATTGGCAGGTTGAATGTTGGTGATAAATCAATCCCTTTTTTGGGCGAAATGGACCCAACAAAAATAAAATGGAAAAATTATGGCGTAGATGTGGTGTTGGAATGTACTGGAGCTTTTACTGACAATAAAGCCTTGGCTCATACCAAAGGTGGAGCCAAGAAAGTAGTAATTTCGGCACCAGCCAAAGATCCAAAAATTCCAGTTTATATTTTGGGGGTAAATGCAGATAAATATAAAGGTGAAACTTTAATTTCTAACGGCTCATGTACGACCAATTGTGTGGCTCCAATTGTAAAAATTATTGATGAAAAAATTGGTTTTCAGGAAGGAACATTGACAACAATCCATGCTTATACAACTAACCAAAATATTGTTGACGGTAATGGAAAGGATCCCCGACGGGCCAGAGCAGCAGCAATTAATATTGTACCGACATCAACTGGAGCGGCTGAGGCGGTAATTGCCGCCTACCCTGAGGCAAAAGGAAGATTTGGGGGAACAGCCATTAGAGTACCAGTAATCTGTGGAAGTTATTCTGATTTAACTTTTAAGTTGGTAAGAAAAACGACTGTGGAAGAAATTAATTCTATTTTGACTGAGGCAAGTATGACACCAGAATTAGTGAGTCGACTAAAAATTTCTTATGAGCCATTAGTATCTTCTGATATTTTGGGTAATAGTGCTTCATGTGTGATTGATACGATGATGACTAAAGTAATTTCTGATGATATGATAAGTATCGGTGCTTGGTATGATAATGAATACGGTTACAGCTGTCGATTGATAGAAAACGCAATTGCAATATGCAAATAATTCCAACGATATTAGAAAAAAATTTCACTGACGCTGAGACGAAGGTTTTGGTGGTTAAAAATTTAGTAAAAAGAATTCAAGTCGATGTAATTGATGGTGTTTTTAGTTTTGGAAAAACTTTTGAATTGGAATTAATTAATCGAATTGAAGGTACAGATAATATATTATGGGAAACACATTTGATGGTAAAAGAGCCAATTAATTGGATAGAAAAATCGATTCATATAAATACAACAAGAATTATTGGCCAAGTAGAAATGATGAGTGATAGGGAAAATTTTATTACTAGAGTTAAAAATGCTGGATTAGAAGCTGGGTTGGCATTTGATATTGAAACAGAAATTGGGGAAATTCCTGAAGAAACTGATGTAGTTTTACTATTAGGAAGAAAGGCTGGGTTTGAAAGTTTATCTATGGAAGAGGATAAAGTTTATAGAAAAATTCAGCAATTGATCAGATTTAGAATTGAAAATAGTTTAAGGTTTTTAATCGGAGTTGATGGTGGAGTTAACACCAGTAATATAAAAAAATTAGAAGATGCGGGAGTAGAGATTGCTTATTGCGGTGGGGCAGTCTTTAATGGTAAGGTAGAAAATAACTTAAAAGAATTAAACTATGCTAGCCAAAACAAATAAAATCATAAAAAGAGTAGCCATATTTGGAGATGCAGATGCAAAAAAAACAGATCAACATTTTATTGATGCTTTTAATACAGCAAAAATATTGGCTGAAAATGGATATATTATTATCAATGGTGGTGGTCCAGGAGTAATGTTGGCGGCGACTTTAGGAGCTAAAGCTGGTGGTGGTCGAGTGGAAACAGTGATTCTTGATCCAAAGAGAAAAATGAAAAATTATGAAGGTTTTAATGAGGAAAATCATGAGTTGGCTGATAAGGAATATAAAACTAAAAATTATCCTGATAGGTTAAATAAATTAATTGAAGTGGGTGATGCTTTTGTAATTTTTAATGGTGGTGTAGGAACTTTGTCTGAAGTTGGATTAACTTGGCAAATGGCTAAATTTGAATATGGGGATCATGAACCGTTAATATTTTTTGGTGAAGAACTAGGTGAACTAGTAGAAGAATTAATCAAAAAATTGAAATATGACCCGGTAGAAAAAAAACTCTATCAAATAGTTAAAACACCAGAAGAAGTATTAGAAACAATTAAGAATCGCCGAGGAAAAGCTGAGGATAAAAATACTGGATTGATGGGTAAATTGATGAAATGGTTTAATTAACGACTTCAGGTCGTGAGTTATATTTTATTTTTAGAGGAATAGTTTGTTGATTGATAATTTCATTTTTAGTTAACTCAAGATTAATTATTTGAGAAGTAGAAGTTTCAGTGGACCAGTTTTGATCAAAGATAAAATTACCGAGGGAATAAAAAATAGGTTTGTTTTGGTAAGTTTCTGGAGGTTGTAAAACGTGGGGGTGGTGACCATGAATAATATCGGCACCAGCATCAATCATTTGATGAGCTAATTGGACTCGCCAACTTTCGGCCTGAGGTAGATATTCATTTCCCCAATGGATAGAAACAATTAGCCAATCGACTTGGGAATTATATTTAGAAATTAAATTAAGGATTTTTTGACGGTCGTAATTTGGATTGGAAACTAAATCAAAACCCAAAATTCCAAATTTAATTCCATTTACCTCCGTTTGATAAAATTCAGAATCAGAATTGTGAGAATAAACATAGCCAATATTTTTATCGGAAAGAAATTGTTTAGTTTGAGTGAAACCATCTTGGCCATAATTGAACATATGGTTGTTAGCTAAATTAAGGATAAATTTATTTTGTTTAAGTTGGGGTAAAAATCTTGAGTCACCACAAAAAGTGAATGTACCTGTCTTACCTTCGGGACAATCATTAATAATCGGACTTTCTAAATTGGCTAAATTAAAGTCATTTTGCTGAAGAATTGAAGAAACTCCGGAAAAACTCCAGGAAAAATCATTTTTTTGACGAGCAGTAGCAGTAATAAAACGACCGAGACCTAAATCACCAACTAAGCCAATGGTTACCTTTGGAGGTGGAGTGAGGGTAGCTTGAGGAATAAGTTCGGAGACAATTTTAGGTAAGGAAATTTTCGATGACGGCGATATGATTTGATTTGTTTTAGGGCGAAAAAGATAAAAAAGAATAGAAATAATAATAATTAAAGCTAAGAATTTTTTCATTGAAGTTAATTAATTATAGACCGATAAGTTTTTGGTAAACTAGAGACACATGCAAAAGTGGGGGTTATTTTTAATAATTTTGATTTCAGGCCTATTTTTAGGTGGGTGTTCTCTGTCGAATAAAAAGTCAGCAGTGGAAATAAATAGTTATCCAGTGGCTAAAGTTTTTATTGATGGTAAAGAAATGGGATTAACTCCATACAGAAATAGATCATTAAGTCCGGGTGAGATAGAAGTGAAATTGGAAGCTAATGGTAAAAGTTGGACAAAAAAAATTAAATTACAAAATAATATTAGTACAGTAGTTGATTGGGAATTCGGCGATAACGATGAAACATCTGGAGGTTATGTACTTTATTTGGAAAAAACTGGCGATAAAAAGAATGCTGGTTTAATGGTAAATACCAGCCCGAATAAATGTACCGTGACAGTAGATAATGAAGTTAAAGGATTATCACCAATAAGAATTGCTGATATTGGTGAAGGAGATAGACA
>CAYRYK010000041.1:0-2870 GCA_964428535.1 uncultured Gammaproteobacteria bacterium
CCACCGGTAATTAATACGGTTTTTTCATTTGTTTTCAAAATATTTATTTTCTTTCCCGTCTGTAAAACCCAAAGTTACTCTGGCTATAGCTTTTCGATTTCCAAACATTTTTGCCATTTCATAAACACCTTGTATCCCAACAGATTTCAAAAACCATTTAATCAATGGTCCTGGTAAACCATTCATACCGTCTATTTCCAAAGATAAGTCTTCTACCATTAAATTCGTATTCGGTTTGTATTTTTTAGCCTCTTCTAATTTCTCTTCTAAAATTTTTTTTGGTTCCAATTCTTGAATTTCTTTTAAATCTAATTCTAACCCTTCAATCTCCGGCCAAATCATTTGTGTTTCTTTTAATTTATTTTTATTTCCCGTAACAAAAAATATTTTCATTTTTTAATATAATCTTTAACTTGTCCATACTCTTTTATTGCTGGCCAAACTTCTCCAACATTACCTTGTTTTACTCCTCCACCAATCATCGTTTCTGATTTTAAATCAAATACTTTTACTAACTCAGGTAAAATTTCAAAAAATTTTCTTTCAATTTCTTCATTAATTATTCGATCATTTCCTACAAAAAACCTTATACTCCCATCTGGATTAATCACCCCTCTTAAATTATTTTCTATGATATTTTTTGCCTTATCTATCGAATAACCGTTTGATTCTAGCCATTCAAAATGTGATTTATCAGACCCCACTTCCGGCAAGACTAATTTATCATCTATTACGAAAAACATTCTTCTCTTTCGGTGATATTCTTTTTCATCCATACTACGGTTAATTATAGCGTTTTTATAGAAATTAGGTTCACTAAACTCTTTTAAAGCTGGTTTTTTCACGCTACAATGGGCTTATGACCCGTCAACGAGCGCCCTTAACCTGCTTCGTCGGTCCCATGAATTCCAGTAAGACCAGACGTTTATTAGATCATCTTTCCGAATGTCGTGATGCCCTCGACTACGATATTCGTGTTTACAAACCAGCTTTAGATAATCGTTTTGATATTAGCGAAGTTCGATGCCGTAATGGTGGTTGTTGGACAGCTATCCCGGTTCCTAATTCTAAAAAAGATCAATCCGATTCAGTTTTTATTTTAAAAGACATTTATAAACTTCCCAAAAATAAACGACCCAATCTAGTTGCTATCGACGAAATTCAATTCTTTGACAAAAACATTAAGGAAGTTATAAAAACTTTGCTTTACGATGATATTGAAGTCGTTGTTGCTGGTCTTAATCGTAGTTTTCGCGGCGAACCATTTGCCTCTATTGAATCATTACTGGCTTTAGCCACTACCGTTGAAACTCTTACTGCTCGTTGCACTTACAAAGATGGTCATAAAAAAACTTGTGGTGCTCCAGCCACTATGACCCAACGTCTTATCGATGGTAAACCGGCTCACTATGATAGCCCTACAGTTGTTATCCAGGATTTTAGTGACTCAAAAATTACTTACGAGGCTCGTTGTGCTGATCATTGGTTTTGTCCCGGTATTCCGCTCACCAAATTCAAAAAAAGATTCAAAAAGCACCATGGCTAATATTATTTTGGCTCAACCTCATGGTTTTTGTTTTGGTATTACCCGTGCTATTGAGTTAGCCAAAGATACCGCCAAAAAATATTCAGATAAACCAATTTATTTTTTTGGTGAATTGGTCCACAATCAACATGTTGTCGATTGGTTAGAAAATGATTTAAAAATCAAAACCATCTATTCAATTAATGATATTCCTCATGATTCTGTTGTCATTATTCGGGCTCATGGTGTTGCTCCCCAAATTTATCAACAAGCCAAAGATAGGGGACTAATTATTATTGACGCTTCTTGTCCTTTAGTTTTAAAATCCCACCAAGCTGTTCAACAATTGGTTAAACAAAATAAGCAGGTAATTTTGTTATGTAATAAAATTGATCACGATGAAACTGTGGGAATTGTTGGTGAAGCTCCAGAATCTATTATTCCAGTTACCCTTAATCAAATTTTTGATTACCAAATAAAAAAACCACAAAATACTGTCGTTATTACTCAAACCACCTTATCAACCACTGAAACCCAGAAAGCCTTTGATTTTTTGAAAAATAAATATCCTCAAATCACCATTTTGCCCCATATTTGCCAGGCTACTACCGAAAGACAACAAGCAATTATTAAGTTAGCCAAAGAATATCGCTTTGTCATTATTGTTGGTTCTCCTACTAGTGCTAATTCCAATAGTCTTCGTTCTGTGGCTGAATCAGCCGGAGCCATCAGCTATATTGTCGATAATGCTTCTGAATTAAATCCTGACTGGTTTATTAATCAAGAAAACATTGTTGTTAGTTCTGGTGCCAGCACCCCTCAGAATATTCTTGACGAAGTTATTGAAAAAATCAAAGATTTTACTCGCCACTAATTTGCACAATTACCGTTCTTTTTCTTTCGTCATCCAATTCAATCGCAAAAATTCTTTGCCAAGTTCCCAAAGCCATTTTGCCGCCGATGATTGGAATCATTTCTGAATTTGGCATTAACATATGAGTGCAATGAGAATGACCATTTAAACAATCAGATTTTGCTGACTGACAAACTAAATTTTCCGTTCTTATGGTCAAATCATTATGACAATAATAAATATCTTTCGGAATCATTTTATTCATTAAACTTTTAAAATCTTTTACAATTCCTTTCTCTTTCTCGTTAACGCAAATTGCCAAAGTCGTATGACACGAATAAATTAATACATAACCATTTTGGATTTTTGCTTCTTTTACTTGTTGTTCTATTTCCTCGGTTAAATCCTTAAATTCTAAATATTCTTGGCTCGTAAATTCAATTTTATTATTTTTTATCATGGTGATAATTACGTCGTCACCTTTTTCCAAAC
>CAYRYK010000041.1:2970-5921 GCA_964428535.1 uncultured Gammaproteobacteria bacterium
TCAATTTTATTATTTTTTATCATGGTGATAATTACGTCGTCACCTTTTTCCAAACCCTTCGTTTGGCATGATTTCTTTCTAATTTACGACTAAAACCATATGAATTGGCTTATTCTCGTTGCTGGCGGATCAGGTAGCCGGATGAATTTACCTATTAATAAGATATTTATTAAAATTTATCGTAAACCAATTTTATATTGGACTCTTTTGCCTTTTCAAAAAAACCCAATCATTGATAAAGTAATTATTTCTTCTAAACCAGAAGAATTAAGATCTATTCGAAAAATCATTAAAAAGTATCAATTTACCAAAGTTTCTGGATTTAGTTTTAGTGGTCCAACTCGACAAGACACAGTCTTTAATGCTCTCAATTATATTAAAAAAGAGGTTTCTCTAAATGATTTAGTTGGTATTCATAACGCTGCTAATCCTTTTGTTAGCGACCAGGAAATTAATACTGTTTTTCGGTCGGCCAAAAAATTTAATGCAGCTCTTTTAGCTAAACCTAGTTCCGACACTATTAAAATCAGTAACGATAAAAATTTTGTTAGTCAAACTCCAAACAGAGAATTATGTTTCTGTGCCCAAACGCCTCAAGTGGCCCGTTTCGATTTACTCTTTTCTTCTTATCAAAAAATTTTTAATCAAAAGCTCACTATTACTGATGATTCTCAAGTCCTAGAATTAAATGGAATTAAACCAAAAATTATTCCTTGTTCTCCGCAAAATATTAAAATTACTTATCCTCAGGATATTTTTTTGGCTAAACAAATTTTAAAAATTAAATACAATTTATGAGGATTGGTATTGGTCAAGACAGTCATCGATTCGAAAAAAACAAATATGGTTTAAGTTTCGGTGGTGTTCTTTTTTCTCACTACTTAAAACTTAAAGGTAATTCAGATGGTGATGTTTTAATCCATTCTCTTTGCAATGCTCTAAGTTCAGCTATTGGCGGAGAGTCGTTATCCACTTGGTCAGATAATATGTGTCTTAAACAGAGGATTACTGATAGTCGGGAATATTTAAAACACATTTTAAAATTAGTTTTTCAAAAATTTTGTATTAACAATATTTCAATTTGCGTTGAAGCTCAAATTCCTCGTCTCACTCCAGAAGAAAAACAACTAGTCAAAAAAAGTTTAGCTGAAATCTTAAAAATAAACCTTACTCAAATTGGTATTACTTATACTTCTGGTGAAAACCTTACCTCATTTGGTAAAAAATCTGGTATTCAAGTTTTTTCAACAATTTTACTTAACGAAAAATGAAAATTAAAGCCTTCGCCAAAATTAACCTTAACCTTCATATTCACCCTAAAAAAGTCAGTGATCAATTTACTCCACTAACCCTTATTAATTGTCAAATTAATATTTTTGATAAGTTAGAATTTATCAATCAAAAAGACAAAATTGAATTAATTTGTTATCCACAAAATATTCTTCTTTCAGATGAGTCTAATTTAATTTTTCAGGCCGCTAGCAAACTTAAAGAATTTTCTAAAAATCCAAAATTAGGAGCCAAAATAATTCTCCACAAAAATATTCCTATTACTGCTGGTATGGCTGGTGGTAGTAGTGATGCTGCTGCTACTCTAAAAGCTTTAATTAAACTTTGGCACTTAAAAATCAGCCATCAAGAACTTTTTAAAATTTCTCGAAATTTAGGCAAAGATGTCCCATATTTTTTATCCACAAAACTTTGTCGTCTAACTGGCTATGGCGATATCCCTCATCCAATCAAATTTACCCCCCAAAAATTTTATTTAGTTGTTATTTACCCAAACACAGAACAAAAACCGTCTACTGGTTGGATGTTCCAGCATCTCGATTTTTCTCTCACCGGCAAAAATACTTCAAAAGAAAAAAATCTTTTGTCTGCTATTAAAAACAAAAATAAAGAAAAAATTCTCCAAAATTTACACAATGATTTCGAAACCATAGTTTTTAATTATTTTCCTGAAACTCAAAAAATTGTTTACGACTTACTATTCCAAAAAGCCGACACTACTCTTCTTTCCGGATCTGGTTTAGGTATTATTGGTTTTTTCAAAAACAAACCACTGGCTCAAAAGGCCTTTATAAAACTAAAAACAAAATATAAAAAAATCTTTCTCACTTCGACTACTTAATTTTTTTTAAATGCCTTAAATAGCCAAAACCCCATATATGACAAAAGTATTATTTCTAAACTCATCGACATTCCAAAAAACATCCCCACGTCTCTCACTATTAACCCATAACGATAATAATCCCAAATAATTCTCGCCAAAAAATAGGCGATAATTGGTGCCAGTATTACCATTATAATCAAAAAAATTTGCGATTTATCTCTCTCTTTGATCAATGTCTTTATTGTTAAAATTGGTTCGGTTATCAAATGATACAAGTTACACAATAATTTCCAAATCTGTCTGGCCGCAATCAATACCGTTAATTTAAAAATATTTTTAATCCTTTTTTTTATCATAAGCCCAGTTTTCTCTAAATTCTTTTTTAGCTCTTATCAGTTTTGACTCCACTGCCTTTATGGTTGTATTCATTTTTCTGGCAATTTCCTCCACCTTCCAACCTTCTAAATATTTAAGTCGCAATATATTTCGATAACCCTGCTTCATTTCTCCAAATGTCTTTTTTATTTCCTCTTTCAACTCATTTTTAAGCACATCTCTTTCTGGTGTCAAAGCCTTGTCGGCAATTTCTTCAAACATCGGGCTCACCGAGAACAAAACTGTTTTAATTTTTTTCTTTCGGTAATAATCAATTATTTTATGATTAGCAATACTACAAAGCCAACTAAATTCACTACATCTACCTTCAAAACTCTCACCGGAATTTATCGCTGCCAACATTACATCATTTACCAGTTCTTCGACTACACCATCATCGTCAATTTTTTGGCTGATATATTTTTTCAACCCAAAACCATACTTTTTATAACAATCTTCCATT
>CAYRYK010000042.1:0-5716 GCA_964428535.1 uncultured Gammaproteobacteria bacterium
CCCGTGTGGAATTGATGAGCTAACGCTCTGAAAGTTCTGCACGGGTTATTTTTTTTGTAAAATTAAATAATGAATTTTAGAGAAAAAGTTTACGAAATTGTAAAAAATATTCCCAAGGGTAAAGTGATGACTTATAAACAAGTTGGAGAAAAAATGAATTCTAAAGCTTATCAAGCAATTGGTCAGGCGCTAAAAAATAATCCTGATCCGAAAAGTATTCCTTGTCATAGGGTAATAAAATCTAATGGTGAAATTGGTGGATATTTTGGTCATATTGATGATGATTTAACTAAAAAGAAAGAAGAACTACTAAAAGATGAAGGAATAAAAATAGTAAACGGGAAAGTTGTTAATTTTTAGTTTATACTCTAAGTCATGCAAAAACGAATTAATTGGTGGTGGATTGGAACTGGGGTTTTAACTGTGATTTTTGGAATAATGGTTTTGGTTTATTTTAATTACAACAGGATGGTAGTGAAAGTTAACAAATCAAAAGAAGTTACTAATATAACGCCAACAGCGACACCAACACCTGATCCTTTAGCTCCCTACTCTATTTTATTGATGGGGTATGGTGGAGGAACTCATGAAGGTGGTAAATTAACCGATTCGATTATGTTGGCTCAAATTAGACCACGAGATGAAGTAGTAAGATTAATTTCCATACCAAGAGACTTATGGGTACCAATTCCAATAAGTGAAACTGAAAATGTAAGTAGAAAAATTAATGAGGCTTATGTAATTGGTTTGGATGATAAAAAATATCCCAATAAAAGAGCAGAATTCACTGGCGAGGCTGGCGGAGGCGAATTATCTAAATATGTAATCGAACAAGTGACTGGAATTAAGGCAGATTATTTTGCCACTATAGATTTTGATGGATTTGTAAAAATTATTGATAGTTTAGGTGGTGTAGAGGTAAAAGTGGCTAGAACTTTCGATGATCCATACTATCCGATAGAAGAAAAAACTGACGATACTTGTGGAAAATCTGAGGAAGAAATAAAAGCAATAGAAGCAACTATGTCGGGTGACAAATTAGATCAACAATTTAGTTGTCGATATGAAAATTTACATTTTGATAAAGGAATCCAGCATATGGATGGAACAACAGCTTTGAAATATGCCAGATCGAGGCATTCAACTGTGGATGGGGGTGATTTTAATCGAGCCGAAAGGCAAAAGTTAGTAGTAACAGCAATTAGAGATAAAATTATGAGTATTGGATTTATTTCTAAAATTATTCCAACAATTCAAACTTTAACTAGACATATAACTACTGACATCGATTTTACAAAAATGAGTGAATTGGTAACAAAAATTTCAGAAGTATCGGGTTATAAGATAATTTCGATTGCTTTGACTAATATAAATGTCTTGACTAATGCAAGAGCTGCTACTGGTCAAGCTATTTTATCCCCTAAACTAGGTGAAACCGATTTTTCTGAAATAAAAACCTTTATAGAAAACAATGGAATTTTGACAGTAACGCCGACGGCAACGGTAAGCTCAGCAATTAAAGAGTAAATCTGATATAATACTTGGTCTTTAAATTAGAAAAAATTAAACAAAAAATAATGAAAAATTTTGGAAATGACCGTGGATTTAAAAATTTTAGCGACAGAGGTTTTGGTGGTGGTAACCGCGGCCGAAGTTTTGGTGGCAACAGAGGTGGATTTGATCGTAATCGAAATGATCGACAAATGTATGATGCTGTTTGTGACAAATGTGGTAAAGATTGCCAAGTACCTTTCCAACCAACTGGGGAAAAACCAGTTTATTGCAGTAACTGTTTTGAAAAAACTAGTGGCCGTGATGGTGGTAATGAAAGAAGTTTTGGTGGTAACCGAGACTTTGGTGGAAATAATCGAAGATTTGAAGCTAGAGATACCAAAGATTACTCACAAGAAAATACTAGAGCTGAAATCGAAGCTTTAAATAAAAAACTTGATAGAATTATTGATCTTTTGACAGCTCAAAAACCTATGGTAAATGAAGTTGAGAAAAAGATTAAGAAAGTTAAGAAAATAGAAACTCCCGTAGAAGAGACTCAGGAATAAGAATAAATTTACTCAAACTTTTAAAACTCCCCTTAATCGGGGAGTTTTTGGTTAATTCACCCCCCTCACCCCTATACCCTCTCCGGGGTATCTATGGACCTTGACAGGGCTGGGAATTGTTTTACTTTTATATTTTGAACTCACCATCTTGATAAAGAATGATTTTTTTGCCTGATTTGAGAGTGGCGGTGACGACCCTATAGGAGGTGGCAATAATGTCAGTGTGAACTGAAGAATCATTAAAACCTAAATTATCCCAATCTTTTGGTGATAATTTATTTAATTTGCCATTAAAAGTATCTTTGTAGGCTGAACCGAGAGCAATATGAGTATTACCAAAAGGACCACCGAAGTTTTCATCATAAAGAGTTTCGGCCATAAATTTGTTGATTTTGGAAAATCTTTTATCAGTGAGAGAAAACTCCCCTATTTTGTCGCTGTTGGGAGTCTTAATAAGTTCCTGCAAATATTTTTCACCGTATCCAGCTTCTGATTTAACCACTAAACCATCTTTAAAAGTTAATTTAATATTTTTAATAAGATTGCCTTGGCGATAAAGTGGTTGATCGAAATAAATATAACCGTTGGTACCACGCCAATCTGGTGAGGTAAAAATTTCAAAGCTAGGAATATTGCGACCACCACCACCGAGCCATTGGCGATTTTGACCAATAGTAATATTTAAATCGGTATCTTTGGCTTTGATGTTAACTTCAACTATTTCAAGTTTGTTTAATTTTTGACGAATTTTGTTACTTTTATTTTGAACTGATTGCCATTTCTTGACCGGGTCGGAATAATTTAAAAAACAAGCTTTGATAACTTGTTGCCAGGCTTGACGCAAAGTTAATTTAGCTTCAGAAGCCATAGCCGGGGTGGGAAATAAACCAATAGTCCAAGTTAATTTGCCTTTATTTTCTTTGTTATCCCGCCAATCTTTGTAGGGTTTAAAAACCATGTTCCGTTCCATGATTAGATGTGGGTCGATACCTTCGAGTTCGTGATAATTGGTTTCAGCCAGAACCATAAGAAAATGATCGGCTTGTTTGACTCGACCTTTCATAAAGGTGGCGGGAAAAAATTTGAGTTGATCGGGCGAGGCTAATTCATAAAATTCCCGAGACATTTCGTCGGGAAGATATTGAATGATTGGGTGGCCACCACTTTTTAGAACCGAACGTTGGAGAGAAACTAAAAGCGGTTTGGCAGACTCGGGTACTTGAAGAAAAACTACTTCGCCTGGTTTAACTCCTTTACCACTATTTAAGGCAAATTTAACCAATACATCGGCATATTTGTCGAGAATTTTTTGAGACGGACAATACATAAAAATAAATTTCTAATATCTAAAATCTAATGTCTAATAATTAGCGAAATTTATTCTAGACTTTCAACATTGACTCCATATCCCCAATCAATTTCTGGATAAGAATGAAGTAATTTATTGATATAAACTTTTAGTTCATCGTAACCTTTTTGAGAATTGGATTCGAATTTTATAGTTATGTATGGGCCGTTTTGAGAATAACGGACAACAAACATACCGTCAGAAAGTTCAAGTCTGACACCATCTCCGGCACGGCGTTCATCAGAAATAATTTCAGCCTGAGGATAATCCTGTTTGAGGATTTGACTGATTTTATCCATAAGAATAACTTTTTGGTCGTCAGGACAACCAACTTTTATCTCTGGACTGGAAATATATTGTGGTAAAGCAGCGACAGCTTGAGACAATTTTTGACCTGTTCTTCCGAGATAATCTAACATTCTAGCGGTAGAATAAAAACCATCGTCATGATTGTAAAAATCAGCCGAAAAGAAGAAGTGGCCAGAGAGTTCTCCAGCAAAAGCACCGCCTGCCTCTTTGTTGTATTTTTTAACAAATGAATGACCAGTGCGAACCATATTTGGTTTACCGCCATTTTTGATAATGGTTTCTTGAACCAATTTAGAACAAAGAGTATTGAAAGTAATCACCGAATTGGGGTGATAAGCCAAAACATCGGCAGCCATAAGAGCTACGATAATATCGTTCCAAATAATTCCGCCTTGATTATCAACAATACCTATACGATCACCGTCGGCATCGTAAGTGAAACCAATATCGGCACCAGATTCGATAACTTCTTGAGAAATTCTTTTGGCAACGACTGATTCGGTTGGATCGGGTGTTCCTAACGGGAAACTTGGATCAATTTGGCAATTTTTTTCAATTACTTCAAAACCGGCACTACGCAAAGCATTTGGAACAATAACACCAGCGGTGGCACAGCTACCGTCAATTAAAATCTTCATCGGTTTAAAGTTCTTAAACCGCGATAAAACATCCTTAAAATAGACATCATTAACATTTTGTTCAGTAACGCTACCGACTTTTTCCCCTTGAGAATAAGCTTCATTTAAAACAGTGTTTTTGATTTCTTGAATGCCGTCGCTAACTAGAGTTTCGGAGAGATCGGAAGCTAGTTTTAAACCATTGTATTCGGCTGGATTGTGAGAGGCAGTAATAAAAGCACCACCTTTGATATTTAAATAATACTGAGACCAATAAAAAATACCGACCATAGTTAGGCCAATATTAACAACATCGACTCCTGTCCAGGTTAAACCTCGGATAAAAGCCTCACTATATTCTGGACTGGTAGCACGACAGTCGTAACCAACAACGGCTTGAGTAATACCTAATTTTTTGAGAAAAGTACCATGAGCTCGACCAACATGTTCATAAAATTCTGGAGATAAATCTGTGCCAACTAAACCTCTAATATCGTAACCTCTAAAAATGCTTTGATTGACTTGCATAGTAGTGATTTAAATAATAACTTAGGGAAAGTAAATTAAGGATAACATATAAAATTCCTAATGCCTAATTAGGTACTATTTTGATAAAATCTAGTCATGGATCAAATTAAATATGATGATTTTGCCAAGGTGGAATTTAAAATTGGCGAGATAAAAGAAGCAATAGAAGTTAAAGGGTCGGAAAAACTTTTGAGACTGCAAGTAGATTTTGATGAGGAAAATTTGAGAACAGTATTTTCGGGAATAAAAAAGTGGTACTCCCCGACGGATTTAATTGGTAAAAAAACCGTATTTGTGACCAATATAATTCCGAGGAAAATTATGGGAGAAGAATCACAAGCGATGATATTTGGGGCTGAAGATGAAGCGGGTGAAAATATGAGTGTATTATTTTTGGATAAAGATTTACCAGTTGGATCTAAAGTTTTTTAAAATGAAAATAACAGAAGACTTGAAACAAATTATTTTGAAAGCGGTTAAAAATATTGGCTTGGGTTTGAGTGAAGAAAAGATTAAACTGGAACATCCGAGCGATATTAATTTTGGTGATTACTCAACAAATGTTGCCATGATTTTGGCAAAAGAAGAAGGCAAAAATCCAAGAGAATTGGCTAATTTAGTTTGTCAGTCTATCAGCTTGTCAGATAGTCAGTTAATAAAAAAAATAGAAGTAGCCGGGGCGGGATTTATTAATTTTTATTTGAAACCGGAAGTAATGATTGAAGAAGCGGAGACAATAAATTATGAGGTAGAATTTAGAAATAAATTGAGTGAATACGGCAAAAACAAAACGATGGTGATTGATTATTCAGCACCAAATATTGCAAAACCATTTGGAATTGGTCATTTAAGAT
>CAYRYK010000043.1:0-1735 GCA_964428535.1 uncultured Gammaproteobacteria bacterium
ACAAAACCGAAGTCTTCGAAAAACTCGAACAAAAAATTAAATCTTTTTTTGAAGATATAATTCCCAAAACAGAATCAACTCAAACTCCAAAATCATCACCCAAAAAAATCATCGCCAAATCAATTCCTGCCAAAACATCTCCTAAACCAGAGTCCAAAGAAATTAAGCCTATATTTGTCAAAGCCAAGAAGCCCACTCCCAAAACATTCATCAAGCCCAAGAAATAGCTTTCCTGATATAATTCCTCTTATGAAAGCTCGAGAATTAAAGGATAAATTCATCAATTTTTTTGTCTCTCAACAACACGTTGAGATTCCTTCCGCTCGTCTGGTTCCCGAAAATGATCCCACCACTCTTTTTATTTCCGCCGGTATGCATCCTTTAGTTCCATTTTTACTTGGTGAACCTCATCCCTTAGGTAAACGTCTGACCGATGTTCAAAAATGCGTTCGCACTGGCGATATTGACGATGTTGGTGACGGTTACCACCATACTTTTTTTGAAATGTTAGGCAATTGGTCACTTGGTGATTATTTCAAAAAAGATATGATTTCTTGGAGTTATAAATTTTTAACCCAAGAACTCAAAATTAATCCAAAACATCTTCATGTCACCTGTTTTGCTGGTGATGCTGACGCTCCCCAAGATACCCAATCTTACGATTTATGGCGTAGCCAGGGAATTTCCGAAGATAGAATTCATTATTTACCCAAAAAAGATAATTGGTGGGGTCCAGCCGGTTCGGTTGGCCCTTGTGGCCCTGATACTGAAATGTTTATTGATACTAACCCTGATGCTAGTGAAATTGATTTTGTTGTTGGTTGTAAACAGGGGAGAATCATCGAAATTTGGAATGACGTTTTTATGCAATATTACAAAGACGCCGAGGGTAAGTACTCCGAGATGAAACAAAAAAATGTCGATACTGGTATGGGAGTTGAGCGAACCACTGCTATTTTATCCGGTTTTTCGGATAATTATTTATCACACATTTGGCAACCAATTATTCAAAAAATTGAAGAACTTAGTCATAAAAAATATTCTGAATATACAAAATCCACCCGTATTATTGCTGACCATATCCGTTCCGCTGTTTTTATTATTGCCGATGGTGTTGAACCAAGTAATAAAGAAGCTGGTTATGTGTTGCGCCGTCTTATCCGTCGTAGTGTTCGCCAGGGGAAAATTTTAGGTATCGAAACTAATTTTATTTCTCAAATTGCCGACGTTGTTTTAGATAATCAAGATAACTATGCTGGTATTTATCCAGAATTAAACGCAAATCGCGACAAAATTATTGCTGTTTTAGATGCCGAAGAAAATAAATTCCGCAAAACCCTTAACAATGGTCTCCGCGAAATCAATAAATTAATTGAAAGAAATAAATCCGTCAGTGGCAAAGAAGCTTTCACTCTTTACGAAAGTTTTGGTTTCCCAGTGGAAATGATTCAAGAAGAACTTGAAAAAAATAATTTATCTCTCGATATCGATGGATTTAATCAAGCGAAAGTTGATCATCAAAAACTATCCCAAACCCTCTCTGCTGGTAAATTTAAATCTGGTTTAGCCGATAATTCAGAAATTATTACTAAATATCACACCACTACTCATTTACTTCACACTGCCCTAAGGAAAATTTTGGGTGACCATGTTCAACAATCCGGTTCCAATATTACCGCCGACCGACTTCGTTTCGATTTTTCTCATAACGAAAAATTAACCGATGAACAGTTAA
>CAYRYK010000043.1:1835-5386 GCA_964428535.1 uncultured Gammaproteobacteria bacterium
GACCGACTTCGTTTCGATTTTTCTCATAACGAAAAATTAACCGATGAACAGTTAAAACAAGTCAGTGATTTGGTTAATCAACAAATTAAATCCAGTTTAGTTGTCACCAAAGAAACTATGCCTTTTACCCAAGCTCAACAAGAAGGTGCCATTGCTTTTTTTGGTAATAAATATCCGGAAATTGTCAGTGTTTATACCATCGGTCCAAAGGATTCTTATTTTTCCAAAGAAGTTTGTACCGGTCCTCACGTCAACAATACTAACGAATTGGGAACTTTTGAAATTACCAAAGAAGAATCAGCCGGAAGTGGTCGCCGCCGTATCTACGCCGTGCTTAAATAGTCCATTTTTCGCCATTTCATAGTATTCTTATACTATGGAGGGGAATAGTTTTTGGTTAATTTATATTCAAGATAGTCAGGCTTGTGTTTCTTTGGTTTCTCAAGAAAATAAAACTTTCCGCGTTTTATCTGTTGGCCCCCAAAAACCCTGGGATTCTTTTGACAGTAATGTTTTAATTCAGGCGGTTGATGAATCGCTTTCTGTTGCTTCACTTAATGCCAATATTACCGAAGAACAAGAGCCATCAAATGCTGCCTTTGTTGTTCCTCCGTTTTGGGTCGATAGTGATGGTAAAATCATGGCTTCAAAACTTAAATTTATCAAAGAAGTTTGTAAAAATTTATCTCTTACCCCATCAGGATTTTTAGCTGAAGACGAAGCTTTAGTTGAAGAATCCAACCGTGTTGATGGTTTTCCCGCCAGTTTCATTCTCCTTCATCTTTCTCAACAAGAATTTTATTTATCCTTAGTTTATTTGGGTCACATCAAAGAAAGAATCAAAAAAGGTTTTGATGGTGAATTTAATGGTCAAATTTTAGAATCAGCTATTTTAGAATTTAAATCAGAATCAGCTTTGCCACCTCAAATAATTATTTTTGGTGACGCCAATCCAGAAGTTATTACTAATCTCAAAAATTTTGCTTGGGTTGGTAAAAAAAATATTGAAACTTTTCTTCATTTTCCTGATATCAAGCTTTATTCCAACAACGATGTTATTACTACTTTTACCAAAGTTATTTCCAACCAATTAAATCCAAGTAAAGCCGCTGCCGCCAACGTTGAGCCGTCATTAAGTAATGAAATTGATGAAGCCGAAGATGACCAAGATATCTCTAAAACCGAAATTGAAGAGCCTACCGTCGAAGCTACTGAAGTTGTCGAAGATTCATTAACCGAAACTTCTCCAGAAGATTTAGGGTTTTCTACTTTACCAATTATTACTCCAGATCAATTACCTCCATCACTCGATATTTCTCCAGAGCCAAATCTTGATCCTTTTCAACCACCGGTTTTTACCCCACCAATTTTGCCAGAAATTAACCCCAAGAAAAAAATCTCTTTTAAATTACCAAAATTTAAATTACCCAAAATCAATCATAGTATTTTTTGGATTATTTTAGCTGTTTTACCTTTCTTGGCTGTTGCCCCACTTTTTTTACTTTCATCAAAAGTTACTTTATTTATTACTCCTTATCAATTTGATAAATCTGTCCCCGTCACTCTCAAAACAGACGCCAACTCATCCGATATTGCCAAATCAATTATTCCAGTCACCAAAGAAACCGTTCAAGTTAATGCCTCAGCTTCGGTCGAAACCACTGGTCAAAAAACTGTCGGTGACAAAGCCAAAGGTGAAATTATTATTTTTAATAAACTCGATAAAACTCAAAATATTCCCAAAGGTTCAATCATTACCGATTCTTCAGGTAAAAAATTTGAGTTAACTGCTGCAGTTTCGGTTAATGCCAGCAGTTCCGATTTAGAAAAAGGTGTCATCACTTTAGGTCAGACCAAAACCGTAGTTTTAGCTAGTGATATCGGTCCAGAATTTAATTTAGCCGCTGATACTAAATTAACTTTCAAAGATTTTCCTGAAACTAGTGTCATTGCTCGAGCTGATTCTACTTTTTCTGGCGGTACCAAACAACAAATTCGAGCCGTTAGTCAAGCCGACAAAACCAGTGTTCAATCAAAAATTGATGAAGAAATTTCCAAAAATATTGACCAGCAAATTAACCAAAAAGTTGGTAATATGTCTGGCGTTATTAAAGGCACTATTCAAAGTCAAAAAGATAATTTAGAACTTAGTCGAGAAGTCGGTGAGGCGGCTGATGAACTAAAAGCCACCGTCAATGCCAATGTTACCGTTTTTATTCTCCCAGAAGATGTTAAAGATCAAGTTGTTAAACAGTTTTTATCTGCTGAATCCGATTTTAACAATATTGATTATCAATCTAACAATTTCACTTTAAGTTTCAACATTACCAAAACTGATTCTTCGCAAGCTACTGGTACATTAACTATTTCCGGCAAATCATTAGCCAAAATTAATACCTCTCAGTTGCAAAAATCTTTAGTTGCCAAAACTAATAATCAAGCCACCAGTGTTATCAAAAAACTTGTTCCTCGAGCTTACAATTTTCATATCACCAACAGTCTTCCTCTTTTGCCCTTTAGGTCTGATAATATCAATATTGAAGTTAAATCAGAATCTTTGTGAGTTATATTTATCTAAAAAAAGAAGCCCCCAAAAAAAGTCTGCCTCAACGCAAAAAGATAATTATTTTATTTTTGCTCGGTAGTGGTCTTACTTTTCTTAGTTTTGCTATTTTACCTATTCTTAAATTCCAATTGGAATACTCTGGCAAATTCAAACAAATTATTGACCCTAGTGCTCCCAAAAGTACTCAATCAAATATTTTAGGTGATAGTACTGATTACACTCAACTTTCAAATTGGTTTGTTAATACCCAAGATAATTTATTACCAGTCACTCAAATTGATGATTCAGCTAAATCAACTTATTATCTTTCCATTCCCAAACTAAAAATTACCGATGCTGTCGTCACTCTTGGTAGTATGGACTTAAACAAAAGTTTAATCCAATATCCTCAAACAGCTTTACCTGGACAATTGGGTAATACTGTTATTTTTGGTCATTCAGTTTTACCTCAATTTTTTAATTCCAAAAATTATTTAACTATTTTTTCAACTCTTTACAAACTCGAACAAGGTGATGAAATTTATTTGAAATACGACAAATCTACATACAAATATGTTGTCGAAGAAATGTATGAAGTCCAACCCACCAATATGTCAGTTTTGGAACAACGTTTCGATGATAAAACTTTAACCCTCATTACTTGTAGTCCACCAGGTACTTACATTCGTCGTTTAGTTATCAAATCCACTTTGGCCGCCAACTAGCCTTGATATAATATTTGTATGAACGCGCTTTCAATTGATTATGGTAACAAACGAATTGGTCTGGCCATTTCTATTCAAGGAATTATTCAACCATTATCTGTTGTGAAAAATGACGATAAATTTTTAACTCAATTAAATAAAGTTATTTCTGATTATCAAATTGAAAAAATTTTTGTCGGTATTTCTCAAGGAGAATTTGCCAAAAAAACTCAAAAATTTGTCGATGAACTCAAAACCATGGTAACATTACCTGTTGAAACTGTTGAGGAAGCCGTGAGTAC
>CAYRYK010000044.1:0-2568 GCA_964428535.1 uncultured Gammaproteobacteria bacterium
TCTGATGTCAAATCAGAACAGGAAGGAGGTGCTCACAATGGCAGCAGATAGAAGCGATGTTTGTGAAAAGCTGGAGAACATCGGTAACATTCATATCACTTGGGTGTCTGGTGGTAAGCAGAGGAAAGACTTCAGAGTTGCGGCTAGTTTACTTGCAATGGAAGTTGGCCAGCGAGAAGTTGACCCGACAGTCTTAGCTGCACTCGACAATTTTTTCGACAAACTCAGTGACTATTTGAAAGACATTGATCGCAGGGCCGACAAATCCCACGAGCATATGATGGACGCTATTCCGGATAGTGGTGACTGAGAGGAACGTAATGATTAAGGGGCAACGACAGTTGCGTTTGTTGCCCCTCCGGCTTTCTCCCTCGTCCCATCCCCACACCTGTTTTAAAAATTTTCTCCTTGATTTCCTCTGAATATAAGCCTAATCTTAAATTAAATATGCCTACATCAATCGGTTACGACTATCCATCAAGTTCATATTCATACAGTGGCTCCGCTAGTTCTAATCCAATGAGTCCAAATTTCTTAATCGGTCTTTTTAGTTCTTTTTCCGCCATCTTCCTTCTCATTTTTTTTATAATGATTGTTTCCAACTGGAAAATTTTTACTAAAGCCGGTAAACCAGGATGGGCCTCTCTTGTTCCTATTTATAATTTAGTCATTATGCTCAGGATTGCTTGTATGCCTGAATGGATGATTATCCTTTTCTTTCTTCCATTAGCTAATGCCTTTGTTGGTTTAATTATGCAGGCAAAAATAGTTAAAGCTTTTGGTAAATCAACCGGATTTGTTATCGGCTACTTCCTTCTACCTTTAATATTTTTACCAATTTTAGCTTTTGATAATTCCCAATACATGGGCAGTAATAATAATTCTAATACCCCTCCTCAACCAAATACTCCTCCTCAAACACCCAATTTTAATCCAAACATTGTTCCCTCACAAACAATAACTCCTCCAACTACAGTTTTACCTCCTGTGCCACCTCAAACTCCGACAACTAAGGTTTAATATATTGCTTGTTTTTTTTGTTTCAAAATTTTTCCAATTAAAAAGCCCCGATTGTGTTTATTGATCATTCGATCACACAATGGGGGCTTTTGCGGCCAGGAGTCAGAAGATTAGGAGGGTCGTGGGTGAATCAGGTTGCAGCGGCAACGGCGAGAACTTTCGTCCTTACCCATTCCTCGACCGCCTGCGGATCGTAGTTGCGGACGTACAGAAACGCCACGCCGACCCCTTCGCAGGTCAGTTTCAGGGTTTCAACTCCATCTCTGGAGAGAGCGAATAGACCAGAAGGTCCGTCTCCAATCTGATCCTTCACAGTCTCAAATTGGATCATTCCCTTGATCCGTCCGCACATCAGTGAGAAGTACCCAGGCGCGTTCAAAGATTCCACTGATACCGAACTTCCAGCCTCAGCCAGAAGTTTTTGGACTTGATCCATCACCTCGCGCTTGTGCTCGTCACGACCGACGACCAGTACCGCCCCGTTGGGCAGTGCGTTTCGATGCATCTGCATTCCAAAGTCATTCAAAGGTCTAACCAGATTTTCCCACATACTCTACACCTCTTCTTTTTCTTGTTCAGTTCAACCGAACATTTCTAGAAACTTTTATAATTTCCAAAAATGCTCGGTCGAACTAGACTCCTTTCTTTTAAAGTTCGTTACTTTCGAGAATTATTAGCTAGTAATAATTTCAATTGTAAACACGTAATTATATCAAAAATAAGCATAATAGTCAAGATTATAGGATATTAATTATTATTAATTTTAATTTGTGTTATAATCTTCCTCAGACTAAAAACGGTTTTTGGGTTGCTATTCCCAAATATTATAATTTCTACCGATTTTAGCCTTATAAATCTATGGCATTAACCAAAGAAGAAAAACAAGATATTATTACAAAATTTGCTCAAGCTAAGGGTGATACCGGTTCTCCAGAAATCCAAATCGCTATTCTTACCAAAGAAGTTGAAAAGCTCCAAGGTCATTTAACCGAAAATAAACACGATTCTCCAGCTAAACGCGGTATTTTAACTAAAATTGCTAAGCGCCGACGCTTGCTCCGCTACCTTTCTATTCATAATCCAGAAAGATATTCTGAAATCATCAAATCTCTCGGATTGAAAAAGTAATGGATTTCGTCTTTAATTAATTAAATTTATGAAAATGTATACACAAGATATTTTAGTGGGTGATAAACACATCAGCCTTAGTACTGGTAAACTCGCTCCTCAAACCAATGCTTCAGTCGTTGCTCAATTTGGCAACACTGTGGTTTTAGCAACCGTTTTAATGGGAAAATTGGACGAGTCCAAAGATTATTTTCCACTTTCTGTGGAATTTGTCGACAAACTTTACGCCGGTGGTATTGTTAAAGGTGGTAAATGGATTAAACGTGATGGTGGTCCTTCTGATACTGCGGTTCTTTTTGGCCGTATTATTGATCGTTCTCTCCGACCATTATTCCCTCAAGGCTTTTTAAATGAAGTCCAAATTATCACTACTGTTTTGAGTAATGACAAAAAACACGATGTAGTTATGCCAGCTTTCAC
>CAYRYK010000044.1:2668-5274 GCA_964428535.1 uncultured Gammaproteobacteria bacterium
TTACTTGCTGCTGTTGATGAAATTCTCAAAAAATATGTTCGTTCTCAAACTCTTTCTGGTAAACGTTATGATAAACGAGCTCTTGATGAAATTCGTCCATTAAATGTCGAAGCTGGTGTTTTACCTTGTACTCATGGTTCAGCTTTATTCGAGCGTGGTTTAACTCAAGCCATTACTGTTACTACTCTGGCTCCACTTTCTGAAAAACAATATTTAGAAGATTCCAATGGTGAAATTACCAAACGTTATCTTCATTATTATTCCGCTATGCCATTTTCTACTGGTCAAACTGGTAAAACTGGTCGCCCAGGTCGTCGTGAGATTGGTCACGGTGCTTTAGCTGAAAAAGCCTTAGTTCCGGTCATTCCTAGTGAAGCTGATTTCCCATACACTATCGTTTTAACTTCAGAAGTTTTATCTCAAAACGGTTCCTCGTCTATGGCTTCTACTTGTGGCTCTACCATGTCACTTATGGATGCTGGTGTTCCTATCAAAGATAAAGTCGCTGGAATTTCTGTCGGTCTTATGGCCGAAACTGATGACAAATATATTTTGTTAACCGATATTGCCGGTATCGAAGATCATTTTGGCGATATGGATTTCAAAATCACTGGTACTCGAAACGGTATTACTGCTATTCAACTCGATATCAAACGTGAAGGTCTAACTCTTCAAATGATTCGTGATACTTTTGTTGCTTCTACCAAAGCTCGTCTCCAAATTTTGGACAAAATGGAATCTGTCTTGGCTGCTCCAAGAGCTGAGCTTTCTCAATTTGCTCCAAAAATTAAATTAGTTCAATTACCTGAAGATAAAATTGGTGAAGTTATTGGCAGTGGTGGTAAAACCATCAAAGCCTTAATGGAAAAATATCAAGTTCAAATTGATATTGATGATTTTGGTGCTGCTTCTATTTCAGCTCAAGATCAAAAAGCCATTGACGCTGCTGCCTACGAAATTGAATCCATGATTAAAGAGGTCGAAGTTGGTGAAGAATATGATGGTATTGTTACCCGAGTTGAAAACTTTGGTGCTTTTGTCGAATTCTTGCCTGGTCGAGAAGCTTTACTTCATGTTTCTGAAATGACTGGCGGATTTTTATCCGACCCATCCACTATTATTAAAATAGGGGACAAACTCAAAGTAAAAATTGCTGGTTTCAACGATAATCATCAAATCAAATTATCTGCTCCAGAATTTAAGGCTGCTCACCCTGGTCAACCTCGACAAGATAATAATCGAGCCAGTTTCGCTCCAAAGCCACAATTTGGTAAATTCGATTCTCGAATGAGTGATCGTGATCGTCGTCCCCGCCGCTAAGCTATAATTAATAATGTCAACAAAAGTTTCTAAATGGGTCGGTATTAGTGGTAGTTGGCGTGTCACCAATCCAGAAATTGAAAATAATGTTCGGACCGAAGTTCGAAAAATAATCTCCGATGGCAATGGTATTGTCACTGGAGGTGCTTTAAATGTTGATTATCAGGCCACTGATGAAGTTCGTCAACTTAATGCTCTTGATCAATTAAAAATTTTTCTGCCGGTTAGTCTTGAACTGTATGTAGCTCATTATCGTCGCCGAGCCAGTGAAGGTGTTGTTACCCAAAAGCAAGCCGACGATGTTATTGAACAATTAACTAGTATCAAAAAACAAAACCCAAACAGTATCATTGAAAACATGACCGAAATTATTGTTGACAAAGGTTCTTATTATCGTCGTAATTCTGAAGTGGTTAATGCCTCCGATGAATTATTAGCTTTTCAGGTCAACCAAAGTCAAGGCACCCAAGACACTATCGACAAAGCCCGTGCCAAAGGCATTCCTGTCAAAGTTTTTTCTTACCAAATAGACCTTCAATAGGCTATACTTTTTATATGGATTCTAATGTACTAACGACTACCGAAGCGATTTCTAATCTCAAAAAAAGAATCGAATCTGTAAAATTACCCGAAAATTTGGTCAAAAATCTCGACGAACTTTTTGCTCAATTATCAATTAACTCCCGAAACGAAGAGTCTTTTTGGCAAAATTATCAATCAGTTTCTAAATATATTAGTTATTTAACCAATGTTCCTTGGTTCGCTCAAACCAAAGATATTTTAGATATTCAATTTGCTAAAGAAAAATTAAACCAGCAACATTATGGTCTTGATACTGTCAAAGATCGTTTGTTGGAATATATTTCTGTCCTCGCTTTGCAAAAAAATCGTAACCCTGACCAACCTATCAAAGCTCCGGTTTTACTTTTTGTCGGTTTAGTTGGTACCGGTAAAACTACCATGGCTAAATCCATTGCCGATGTTTTAGGTCGTCAATTAATTCGGATTCCTTTCGGTGGTTTAGGTGATCCACTTTATCTTCGTGGTCAATCTCGAATTTATCCCGAATCTGAACCGGGTCAAATTATCAAAGGTTTAATTAGCGCTAAAAGTAATAATCCGGTTATTTTACTCGATGAAATTGATCGTGTGGCTGATAATGCTCTTAACACTATTATGGGTGTTTTGGTTGAGTTGCTTGATCCAGAACAAAACAATCATTTTACCGATCATTACATTGATTACCCAGTCGATTTGTCTCAGGCTATTTTTTGCGCCACTTGTAA
>CAYRYK010000045.1:0-5172 GCA_964428535.1 uncultured Gammaproteobacteria bacterium
AATTTTATCTTTTAGGGGTATAAATTTTACAGATAAAGCATCAGTAATTAGTCTGTTTTCAGGTATAAAGTTGTTATCAAAGCGTTTGGAAATAGGACAGTTACTGGCCGATTGAACAGCAAAAATCTTAGTTGAAGGTGGAAGTTTTTGGGCAATTCCGAGAAGGGTAGTACCACTACCAACAGGAATAAAAATACTGCTAATTTGGGGTAAATCTTGAATAACTTCTAAGGCAATTTGTTGATATCCGATTAAAGCTGAAGGATCGGTTGATTGACGAAGTAGATAAACTTGATTACTTTTTGCATATTTAACAGCATCGCTAATAGGTTGGTCGCTTAAAATAATTTCAGCAGAATATTGCTTTAAAAGGTCTAATTTTTTTTGATTTACTTTTGAGGATAAAAATATAGTTAACTCAATCTGATTAATTTGGCAAAAATGAGCTGCTGAAATTGCTGCATTACCAGTACTAGAGATAACAGCTTTAGTGAAACCAAGATGTTTTAAGTTTTCTATTTGAAACGGTATGGCTCTATCTTTAGCTGAACCGGTTGGGTTTTGGTCTTCCCTTTTTAAATAAAAATTGTCTATTTTAACTAAAGGAGTATTTGTCATATAATTGGCTAATTATACTAATTATATATTTTTTATCTTTAATATGACAGAAACAAAGAAAGTTAAATGTCCTGACTGTGGAGCTGAAATTTTATTATCTGGAACTGAAGAAGTCGGTGATATTTTGGAATGTAGCGAGTGTGGTACTGAAGTAGAAATTACTTCTATTGATCCTCTTTCTTTTAGAGAATTAGTCGAAGAGAAATAATCTGTAAATACCTTGATCTTCAAAATTTGGATCAGTTAGATCAGCTTGTCCATAGTGAACTCCCCTATTATCTCTTGAACTATCGACATATAAAATAATATTGTCTTTTTTCTCGATGATAAATAAAACATGATGACCATTTTTTTGCCTAACTAAATCACCTATTTTAATTTGAGAGTAATCAGTTATTTGTTTTGCTAATGGATTTGAGGTCAACATATTTGCAGATGTTTTACGAGGATTAAGATCTACTTTTTTATTGATCAAAGAACCATAGAATATTAACAACTGACAAACTAGTCCGGAACAGTCAATACCGATTTTGTTTTTCTTTTGAAAATTATAAATTTCTCTTTCTGAAAGATTTAATAATTTTAAATTTTCTTGGTTAGCTAATTCAACAGTTTTAAGAGCAATATCTTTAGCGTTTCCCTTACCTCCCATAAATCCTTCTTTGATTATTTTGCCGTCTTTTAAAGTATTCTTCCAATATGGAATACCGATGTATTTACTGATTTCTAATTTTAATTGATTGATTAATTCAGGCCCAACCATAATCCAAAAATAGCTAAAATAATACCAGCTAACCAAGCACGAGTAACAATTTTAGGTTCTTCCCAGCCAATACTTTGAAGGGTTAAATGAATTGGGGCAGCAGGAAAAACTTTTCTTTTGAAGTATTTTTTACTAAAAATTTGAATAGCACTACTTAATCCTTCAATAATAAAAGGTGAACCGACGATAAGTAATGGGACTACTTTACCTAAGATAAGGGCAATAACAGCAAATGTGGCTCCAAAAGATAAAGCGCCGACATCACCGAGCCAAATACGAGCCGGGTAAACATTGAAGTAAAGGAAAGCAATAAGACTACCAATCCATAAACAGAGAAACATAGAAATGGGAGTATCAAGAGAACTACTAGATAAAAACCAGAAAGCAAATAGAGCAATCATTAGGAGTCCACAAGATAAGCCATCAAGACCATCAGTAATATTAAAAAAGTTAGCAAAGCCAGTGATTATAGTTGTAGAAATAGGAATAAAAAACCAACCAAGATGAATGGCGCCAAAAAATGGAAGGTAGATAAAATCTACCTTGAGGGTAAAGTAAATTAAAAGAGAAATGATTGTTGATAGGATTAATTGAAGAATAAGTTTGTGGATCATTTTTAAACCAAAAAAGCCAGTGCGTTTAAAACCGAAGAATTTGTAGGTATCATCATAAAGCCCGAGGAGCCCAAAACTGATGAAAGTGAAGAAAACAATGCCGAGTTCATGGACAATTTGATAATTTGAGGAAACAAAAATGTTGGAGATTTTTATAGCCGGAAAAAGAATCAAAAAGAGGATACAGACAGATAAAATAATCAAAAGTCCCCCGCCAACAGGTGTACCGGTTTTAATATTGTGAAATTTGTCAAAAATAGGAGTTTTTTTATTTTGAAAATCGGTAGTATTTTGTTTTTGACGTTGGAATTTAAGCTTATAAAGTAAGTTAATGAAAGGCACTACTAAAAGGCTAGTGATAAGAAAAGAAAAAAGTAATAAACCAAGATAAAGATGAATCATAGTTTTAGGTTTTTATATACTCTATGTTAGCACCTAAGTAACAAAGTCTTTCAGCTAATTTTTCGTATCCCCTTTCGATAAATTCAACTCCATCGATAATTGAAGTCCCTTGGGCGGTAAGAGCAGCCAGTGTAGTTGAGGCTCCAGCCCGAAGATCGTTGATAGTGAAATTAGCCGGTTTAAGTTTGGTTGGTCCGTAAATTTTGACGCCATGGAAAAATTCTGGTCGATCACTTTCGGGATTAAATTGATAGAAAATTTCTGGATGTTCAATTTCTGGATTAAATAAAACAGCTTTAACGCCCATTTTTTTAAGGTTTTCAATATGTTGAAAACGTGACGGGTAAACCCTTTCGATAATAGAACTACAACCAACTGTTTGGGTTAATAAAACAGAAAAAATAGCTTGCCAATCGGTCATAAATTCTGGTTCTGGACCGGTGATAATATCAATATTTTTTAATGGTTGAATCCAAGAAACGGTAATTTCATCGTTTCCTGGAATAACTTTAGCTCCCATTTTTTCGATAGTATCTAAAAATGTTTGAACAGTTTTAGGGTCACTTCTTAAAATATTTATTGATCCTTTGGTAGCTAAAGCAGCACAAGCAAAGGTGACGATTTCATTACGGTCGCAGATTACTTGATGTTTGGTTCCATTGAGCGACCTGACGCCATCAATAATAATTTGTTTTTGATCTTGAGAGTTACGAATAATTTTGGCACCCATATCATTGAGCATGGAAATTAAGTCGTCAATTTCTGGTTCTTGAGCGGCGTTGTCTAAGGTGGTTTGACCATCAGCAAAAGCAGCTGTCATAAGAATGGTTTCGGTGACGGTATGACTAGGTTTATTGAAAACGTAATGAACTGGTTTAATTTTGTCGGTGTGAAATTTAATTTGATTGTCAGAAATCTCAGTAGAAATTCCCATTTGTTTAAAACAATCAAAAAGACGATCTAAAGGTCTAATCCCTAATTTATCGCCACCAGGAATAGGAACAATAGCGTCACCATTACGGACTAAAAGTGGAGCAGAAAACATAAATGAAGTTCGCGATTTTTCTCCGGTGCCAATTGGAACGGTGGATTTGGTTATTTTGGGAGCACTGATTTCTAAACAATGTTCACCGCAATATTCAATATTAGCCCCAATGCTTTTGGCTATACTTTCGGTGATTTTAACATCAGAAATTTTTGGAACATTGGTTAATTGAGTGGTTTGGTTACTTAATAAAGCGGCAATAATTTGTTTGTAACTGGCATTTTTAGCACCGCGAATAGAAACTTCTCCATGAAGTTGGTTTCCACCAGTAATGATATATCGGGACATAAGTTATTAAATAATTATTTTTTGAAACTATTGATAATAGATTTGAAGATACGATTACCCTCAAGACCACCAGAACTCATATAAATTAAAATATCATTTGGCATCAGACTATCTTTATAATACTTTATTATTTGCTTTTTGAGAGGGAGATAAATAAGTTTTGAACCAATGCAGTCACGAAAATCTTTGGCAGTATTACGATCTTTTTTACCTATACCAGGGTTGAATTTTAATTGAGTTAGAACTATTTCACTGGCTAAATCAAAAGAATTTTTAAGTTCACAAAGACTGTTCCTGTATTGGCTGAATGAGGCATGAGGTTGAAATAAAACTTTGATATTTTTACTCGGGAAGTGTTGTTTTAGGGCTGAAAGAGCTGATTTAATACGTTGACCGGATTGAGCGAAGTCATCAAAAAAGAGAATATTATTTCGTTTGTCAATTAATTCCAGACGTCTTTTGACACCTTTATATAAGCTAATTGATTTAGAAATAGAATATCGACTAAGACCTAGACTATCACAAAGACTGATGGCGGCTAAAATATTTTCAAAATTAAATTGTCCAATAAGACTAGTGGTAATTTTTATTAATCCATGTGGTGTGTGGATTAATAGATTGGTAATCTCATTTTGGCGGTTAATTTTTTCGATAAAATAATCAGAATCTGGAGAGTTGTAAGTGATAACTTGGCATGGAGAATATTCGGCCAACTTAAGCGAAGTTTCACTTTGGCTATTGAGGACTAAAATACCGTTTGATGGTAGTTGTTGAACTAATTTTTTAAAAGCAGTGAAATTTGATTTTTCATCGGGATAACAATCTTTATGTTCCCAGTCGGCACTGGTGACAATTAAATATTTTGGTCGGTAATATAAAAATTTAGCTTGTTTGTCGAGACCGTGAATAGATTCGTCGCCTTCGATAATTGACCAATCAGAATGGGAAAACTTTAAGGAATCAAATTTATTTTTGGGATTGCCGCCAAACATAAAACTGGGTTTTTTACCTGATTGCGAAAAAATCCAACTAACTAGGCTAGTAATAGTAGTTTTACCAAAACTACCAGCGACAACAATTGAGTTTGGTTTAATTAAATTTTGAGCCAAATATTCGGTGGCAGAAACATAAGGAATTTTGAGTTGTTTAATTTGTTCAAATTCTGACTTGGTTTTATCGAAAGAATTATATGAAGAACCGATAATGGCTAAATCAATGTTTTTATCGATAGTTGTCGAATTGATTGAGATATCGGCTTTTTTGAGAGTAGTACTGACGGGAGGAAAAATTTTGTCTTGATCGGAGCCAGTAACGAGATTACCTGATTTTTTGAGAGCGACAGCCAGATTAGCAGTCATACTACCGGCAATACCGAGGATGTGAATGTTCATAAATTAGTTAAAAGTTGAAAGTTTAAAGTAAAAAGTAATAAAGTTGAAAGT
>CAYRYK010000046.1:0-5016 GCA_964428535.1 uncultured Gammaproteobacteria bacterium
TTGAGTATCAAATTGACCCAAAGAAAAAAAAGGTGATTGATGAATTAGTAAAGGCAGCAAAAGAAGCGGAAATGATTTTATTAGCATCCGATCCTGACCGTGAAGGAGAAGCAATTGCTTGGCATGTTAATTGGGTACTAGAGTCGAAAGTTAAAAGTAAAAAGTTAAAAGATATTGTAACTAGAATTACTTTTCATGAAATTACTAAAGAGGCAGTAGAAGAAGCTTTGAAGAATTCACGGGAAATTGATATGGACTTGGTAAATGCTCAACAAGCACGACGAGTATTGGATAGGGTAGTCGGTTATAGTTTGTCGCCGATTTTATGGAAAAAAGTGCGACGGGGTTTGTCTGGAGGAAGAGTCCAATCAGTAGCAGTGAGATTAATTTGTGAAAGAGAAAAAGAAATAGAAGCTTTTAAAAAGGAAAAATTTTATACAGTGTGGGCGGATTTAAATAAAAAGGAAACTTTTAGAGCCGATTTGATTAAAGTGGACAATAAAAGTGTTTTTATTAGTACTAAATTAAAATTATTTGATGGTGAATATTCTTATAGTAAATCTATTTTTAAGACAGAAGATGAAGTTAAAAAGTTTGTTGACACTTTAAAGAAAGAGTTTTTAGTAGAAAAAGTTAGTGGGACAGAAACTTCGAGAATACCATTACCAGCGTTTACCACTTCAAAACTTCAACAAGCAGCGGCACGACGAATGGGCTGGTCAGGTAAACAGACAATGAGTGTAGCTCAACAACTTTATGAAAAAGGTTTGATTAGTTATCACAGAACCGATTCAGTCTATTTATCGGAAAAAGCAATTGATGAATTTAGAAAATTTATTGCTAAGGAATACGGAGACAATTATTTGTCAGAAAAAGTAAGAGTTTATAAAAATAATAGTAAAAACGCTCAAGAGGCACACGAGGCTATTAGACCAACAAATGTAACAATCCGGAACATTGAAGGAGCTGACTCGAGAGAAGAAAAACTGTATGAAATGATTTGGAAAAGAGCGGTGGCAACTCAAGCAGCAGCAGCAAAAATGAAAAATACGACGATTAATTTTTCCGTAGGAAATGCTTTATTTCAATCAAAAGGAGTAAGAATGTTGTTCGATGGTTTTTTGAGAATTAATGGAGAAAAACATGAGGATCAAATTTTACCGGAGTTGAGTGAAGGAGAAAAAGTAATGGCTAAAAATATCAACTATGAGCCAAGCGAAACAATGCCAATGCCACGATATAGTGACGCTAGTTTGGTGTCATCGTTGGAAAAACAAGGGATTGGTCGTCCAAGTACTTATGCCCCAATTATTTCGACAATTATTATGCGTCAGTATGTAGAGAGAGATGAAGGTAAATTTAAACCAACTGTTTTGGGGAATGCAGCTAATGAATTTTTGGTAAAGAATTTTGAAGACGTATTATCATTACCATTTACAGCGGAAATGGAAGAAGAATTAGATAGAATTTCTTTGGGAAAAGAAAATTGGAAAGAAATGATGAAAAAATTTTGGAAAGGATTTGAAAAAGAAGTGAAAAAAGCTGATAAAGATGGGGAAAGAGTTAAAGTGGAAACTGAAAAACTGGGGGAAAAATGTCCAGAATGTAAGGAAGGTGATTTGGTTATTAGATTGGGTAGATTTGGAAAATTTATATCTTGTGACCGATTCCCTGATTGTAAATATAGTCGACAATATCAAGAAGATGCTGGTTTTAAGTGTCCAGAGTGTGGCAAAGATGGAGTAGTCCGAAGAACTAAAACTGGTAGAAAGTTTTATGGCTGTAGTGACTATCCAAAATGTAAATGGGCAGGTTGGAAAAAACCGTGATTTAGTTAATCAGCCTGTCAGATTGTCAGTTTTTCAGACAAAATTAAAATTATTCTTTTTTCTTTCCCCAATGGAGCTGTGAAGTGCGGATGAGTTTGTCGCGTTGCTGATTTTTGCAAGATAATGGGGGAAGAGTAGTGGCATAGAAAGGTTGGGTGGTTTCGGAATCGATAGAAAGTTTACAAATGACTTGGTATTTACCAATTTTGACTAAATCTTCTGGAGGGAAAGCAGTGCCAAATTCTTTGGCAAGAATGAAGGCATCTTGATTGCCAACAACAAAAGAAATAATGGAACCAACGTTACCTAAGATAGCATCTTGGATAGTTCGGTCCAATTGAGACATATATTGATTGGCAATAATCAGGTTAAGTTTAAATTTACGGGCTTCGGAAAGGATTTTAATAAAGGCTTCGGTAGCAAAGTTTTGAAACTCATCGACGTAAAGGTAAAAATCGGAACGGTCCTCGGCGGCTTGAAATACCCGATTCATGGCGGAAAGTTGAATTTGAGTAATAATCATAGCACCGAGAAGTGAGGAATTATCTTCACCTAGACGGCCAGTGGACAAATCAGCAATAAGAATCTTTTTATTATCCATAATTTCTTGGATATTTATTTTTGATTTAGCATGAGCCACGGTATTGCGGATATTACTAGAGGCAATAAATTGACCGACTTTATTTAAAATAGGGGATACAGCCTCATTTTGAAATTTCGGGTCCATACGATCAAATTCGTTGCGCCAGAAATTGATGAGGGTTTGGTTGGTAAGTTGAGAAACGCATTTTTCGCGAAAACTTTTGTTGGTTAAAATTTCGACAATGTGAGTTAAGTCTGACCCGGGAACATTAACTAAAGTTAAGACAGCATTGCGTAAAATATGTTCGAGCCGTGGCCCCCATGAGACAGTGCCATAAAGTTTTTTGAAAATAGATAAAACACCGGAGGCGATAAGTTCTTTTTGAGAATCATTTTTAGCTTCGAGAACGTTAAGAGGATAAACGTATTCAGGATCGGCCGGGTTAAAATAACAGACGTCGTTAATACGGGAACTTGGGACATAATCAAGGATAGTGTTACACAAATCACCGTGAGGGTCGATAACAGCAACACCACGACCTTTACGGATATCATCGATAGCCATGTTAGCAATAAGAGTAGTTTTACCGGTACCAGATTTACCAATAATGTAAGTGTGTCGGCGACGATCTTCGCCTTGTTTGATACCGAAAATAGAATCTTTGTTGCGGAATTCAGTTTTAGCAAAAAAAGTGATTTGAGATTTTTCTTCGGGGGTAGCATTATCAGCAACTGGTAAATTTTCGGGAGGGTCAGAATAAAGTTTTTTACCCCAAGCAATGTTAGGGAGTTTGGTCATTTTGTTGGGAAAGTGCCAAATAGCCGAAAGTTCTTCGGTGTTAAAAATTTGTCCCTTAAGACCGGAAAAAATTTCTCTGTCTTTGATAGATTTAAGAAGTTTATTTTTGGTAAAAAATCCGGGTGAAAAGGTTTTGATAAAGTTACCTCGGGGATTAGTGTAAGCGCCAAAAGAGGAAGAAACAGAGGCAATTAGTCCGGGATTATTGGATAAAAAGTTGATTTGAGCAAAGATACCAGGATATTGAATTTTTTGTTCAAAAATCATTTTATCAGGGTGAGCAGTACGGATGTTGCGTTGAGCATCGACCAAAATACCATTTTGGATGGTACTAATGATGCCACTTTGCCAATTTTTGGGAGGAGACGAAAGAACTATTTGAAAAACGAAAAAATCTTTGGTGTTGTTCGATCGGGAAAGTGGAGCTAAAACTGAGTTGAGGGGGTCAGTATCCTTGAAATCACGGGTAGTTTTGAGAGGATAGCTATAGGATTTGCCTAGGCCAAGCTGAGTAAAAGAAGTAGTAATGGCATTAAGAGGAGAATTAGGTTGATTAGGGTCAATTGGAGTTGGGAATAAAAATTCAGCGATGTAATCGGGTGTTTCTCGGGTAATTGCACTAGAATATTGAGCAAGAATTTGGGAACGGAAAAATTCAATTTCACTTTTGGGTACAACCACAAAAAAACGAAGTTGGCCGTCTTTGAGAACTATTTCGAGAGAAGCAATGGTTTTTTTCTTGCCAGCGAGTTTTTCAAAAAAAGAAAGTTTGGAAAATTGGGTAAAATTTGCCAGCAGAGAGGACATGGATTCAAAAGTGAATTCATTTTCTTGTGGCAGTCTAACTTCAAGAATAGTGAAGTTGTTATCAGACATGAGTTTATTTTAGCAATTTTTTTTATTAATAGGTGATTTGTTGGGTAAGTGTCTTATAATAATCTTTTAATTTATCTTATAAAAATAAATATTTATTTTTTAGATTTGTTTTAGGTTTATTTGTTAATGATATGTGTTATAATTCTTCAATTAAAAATTTGAACCCGACACAAGAATCCTGGGGTAAAAACCCGGTGTCAGAGGTTTAGTAAGGAGGATTCTGCAAAAGCAGAATACAATTTTTATGGCAGAAGCCAAAAAAGTCATCACTAAAACCGTCAACCGAAGCGGCAAATCTTTGGTTAAAAAAGCATTGGTGGTTAAGGCAAAAAATCAAAGTAAGATTTCAGCTGAAAACATCAAGAAAATGAATGAAAAGTTGAAACAAGATAAAGAAGCTTTGAAAAAAGTTGAGGAAGCTAGAACTGAAGAAAAGAAAGAAGTAGTTAAAGAAGATAAGAAATATAACGTCACTATTGGTTTGAAAGATTTATTAAATGCTGGAAGCCATTTAGGTCACAAAATTTCTAAAACTAACCCAAAAGCTCGTGATTTTATTTATGGTAAAAAAGATGGAATTGAAGTCATTGACTTAATTAAAACCATGGAAGGTTTGGAAAAAGCTTGTAACTATATCTATAACCAAAAGAGAAATAATAAACAAATAGTTATGGTGGGTACCAAAAGACAAGCTCGTGAAGTAGTTCGAAGAGTGGCTATGAGTGCTGGTGTACCTTATGTAACCGATCGTTGGTTAGGTGGAACTATTACTAACTGGGATCAAATCAAAAAAGATATTAAGAAATTAAACGATCTTAAAGATGGTTTAGAAAAAGGTAAATTCACTGAAAGTACTAAAAAAGAACTTTCGGATATGAATAAAGAAGTAACTAGATTAGAAAAAATCGTAGGTGGTTTGACTAGTTTAGA
>CAYRYK010000047.1:0-4612 GCA_964428535.1 uncultured Gammaproteobacteria bacterium
TTTCTTCTCTTATCTTCTGTCTTTCGTCATAAAGCTTAAAATCCGTTTTGTCTTCGAGAATATAATCACAGCTTTTACATTTTTCAGTAAAGATTGAAACTTCGCTCTCTTTTTTATAACTGATTTCAAGCTCATCACTGCACTTAGGACAGAGTCTTGGTTTACTTTTATATTCCTCTCCATCATCAAAAATACCTCTTCGTTTATGGCAGTTTGGACACTCGAAGAAGAAAAGCATTCTTAATGGTTCGTCAGAAAAATCGTGTAAACTTTTTCCTTCTAATTTCATTGCCCAATTACATTCTTTACAAAAAATTCCATCAGGTTCTTTTGTTTCATCAAATTTATCTTGTTTAATTTTATCTTTTTCCATCCATTCATTAATGGTCTTTTCTCTGTTTCTATAACGCTCACCTTTTTGATAATAAAGTGGCAATTCAATTAAGATATTTTTGCCCCGTATCTTATCCTCTTTTGGAAACTTATCAAAAGCTTTATCCTCTTTACACTTTTTTAAAGCCAATTTGACCCAGTCAATGCAAATTTCAATGGTGTGAAGATCGTATAAATCTTCATAATATTTTTTGTCTTTTAAATAGTCCATTAACTAAAAATCTCACCATAAATCTGTTTTGGTTCAATTTTTTCTATATTAATTTCTTTATTTTCTTCAAATAAAACACTTAAGATGGCTTTATTAGGAGAGTTTAAGTCAAGCGCTTCCGGAGTTCCAAAACTTTTAGCTGTACTTTTATCAACTGTTTTAAAAACCAATCTCGCTGCATTATTCGATAATATTGTTTTATATTTTCTCAAAATCATTGGGTCAGCTCCAATTACAAAAAATATTCCTGCCTTTTTTCCAGTCAACATCAAACGACAAATATTATCTTCAATTTCTCCAGGTGAAAATAATAAAAATTGTTCTAGTGAATTAATTACTATTACAATATTTGGCATTCCAGTGAATCCAGTGTTTTTATTCCATTCTTTAATATCTTGCTCGCCTAATTCACCAAATACTTTTAACCTTCTTTCAACTTCAGCGACTGCCCATTTTAAAGCACTGATACCCTTTTCCAAATCAACAATTGTCGGAACTAACGAATGGGGTATTTTATTTGGAATAATCAAATCATTTCTAATTCCGTCCATGGCAATAATTTTCAACTCATCGGGAGAATATTTCGCCATTGAAGTAGCTAAAACATTATTCAAAAAATCAACTACTCCAGTAAATTTGTTTCCCACTACTAATAAATTTTGATATTTACTTAAATCCAAACTTACTTTTTTATTATCTTTGTCTAATCCAATCTCTACTTCAAAATTATCAGAATTATTATCTGAGTATTTTGTTTTTTTCCAAGAAACTAATTCTTCCTGTATTTCTTCTTCAACAATTTCTGGCTGTTTTTTAGGCATAACCATTTCACCTTCTACATTATGTGGAATTAAAATTTCTCTTGGTTTGGCTCCATTAGCTGGACCAACGATTCCATTTTGTTCCATCTGATCTAATAAATAGGCCGATCTAGCATATCCTAATTTAAGTTTTCTTTGTATTAAAGATGAACTAGCTTTTCCTGTTTCTTGAACCAATTTAACCGCTTCATCATACATTGAATCCATATCTACTGGTTTTGGTGTTGGGATATTATAAGTTAACATAATTACAGGATATCACTATTCCACTTTGGCTACCAATTTACCTTTAGTTTTATATATTTGTTTAAAAACAATATCTACAAATTCACTCGCCAAATCTAAATCTTTTCTAAAATTAGCATCAACGGAAATATAATTTGTACCTTTATCAATTTTAAAAGTCATTCTACCTTTATATTCCACTACCGAATCATTAACAAATTCCATTTCACTTAATAATCCGACTACCGATAAAAAACAATTTTTAAGTTTATTAATATCATTAGCGTAAAAATTATATTTAAGTTGATGTTCTCCAGTCCAAAATTGAATATATTTATTATCTTCTCCAGCTACTGAAAATACTATAAAGTTACAGCCGTCCAAAGCTTGGATAAGTGCCAATTTAATAAATTTTTTTCTATCAGAATTATTTGCTAATTTATTTATTTTCTTTTGAACATTTTTAATAAAATCAGTATGGTCAACGCTAGTTATTTGAAACTTACCATCAATAAATCCATACGAAATATGTTTTTTTCTAAAATTTCCAAAGTAAAAATATCGGTGAATTTTACTGTAAGTAATATAAACAAAATCAATTATTTTTCGTCTTGCTTTAAAAAAGTGATAATCAAATTTTTCAACAAAATCTTTATCTTTCATTGGCTTTGTTGTAACCCTCCATTATAATTTCATTTACAAAATCTTCACTTTTATTATTATCTTCTAAAGCTTGATAAATATCATTTTCAGTTTTATTTATATCTTTTTCTGGGAAACACCACCAATCATTAGATAATTCTGTTTTAAGTTTTTCTCTACTAACACCCGATAAAAATCCATATGTATATCTCGAAACCAAACTAGCAAAAACTTGATATTTTCCTATTTCATCTTTAGAGCAGTTTTCTTTATTTATTTTTTCTTTTGAATCAGTTTGTGAGCTTAAATAAAGTTTTGAATAAGAATTAATAAATAATTCATTTCTGTTTACAAATTCCAATGGGTTAATTGTTAATTCAAAATAAGTTGTAAAAAACATTGATCCTGAGTCTGCATAATCCATTTCAAAATAGGCAAATCTATCATCAACAGATGATGTAAAAAGCCTGTCATTTTTAATGAAAAAAGTGTCACCATTAAAAATATCTATATTTCCAAGATCCAAATCTGTCCCTTCAATAACTTTTTCACCATCGATAAGATAAGGAATTACAGTGGAACAACAATGGGCACCACCAGAATAATAATTTATTAAAATAATATTTTTATCTTTAAATAAAATTTTTGAAATTGAAGCCACTGCATCTGGGTATTTTTTAGAGATTAAGGTTTTTGTTCCGTTTTTAACAACAAGGGTTGTATCCATTAAGTCTTTTTCTCTTTTCAACTCAAAATTGAATTTCCCAATATTAAAAATAATATGGTCATTACTAGTTTCACTGTTATAATCAAAAATTTCTTCTGATACCGGTTTCTCTTCAGGTGAATTTTCATCAATCAATTCTTGAGTTTGTTTCGATTTTTCTTCAGTAACTTTTTTTTCTACATTTTTATTTTGAAAAAACCAAATAACAACACTAATTAATGCAAATATAAAAACAATTAAACTTAATATTCTTATTATCTTTTTCATAATTTATTCAAAATTTACCCAACAAGATTTTTGAGTAAAAACAGGTAAAAACCCACCATCTCTATAAAGATATCTAGTTGTTTTTACTTCTCCAGTATTCCAATCTACTGTTTCATTTAACAAAAAACCATTACCATCTGGAATTTCATCAATCATAATACTTGCACCTGTTGCTTCAAAAATAATCTTTTTATTTTTAACAACCATGGCAATATTTGGAGTATGATTCATAGCAAAATTGGCATTTATAATCATTTCATTCTTATCGTCTTTATCAACATCAAATTCTCTATAATCCCAACCGTTGTCACTAGACAGCTTATAAAGATCCTTTTCAAATTCAGTTTGATTAAAAGGTTTATCTCGTTTAATAATTTCAGGATTATTTATAAACTTTGGTTCTTCAACAATTCTAGTATCATACTCAGGACTAAGTTCGTTCTTATATGGATTATTTTTTAAAATATATGGGCAAACTAGTTGGTTATTTTCTTGTTTTAATAATTCATTTTTGACAACACCATTATTCTTTCCGTTTTGATATGCAATTACAACAGCAAAAATTAAAATAAATAAAATTATTATTTTTTTAATCATTAAGCAATGTTAACACTTATTCGAATTTATGGGTCAGTTTTCTATATTCACAATATTCACATTTTTCTCCAGACTTGGGAATAGTATCTTGATTTAAACATTCATGCATAGCCAAAATGGTTGGTTCAATCCAATCAGTGTTACCTTGGTGCTCTATAATCGACATTTTAAAAGTTAATTGACCGTCAAATTTTGGTAGATTTTTATCAGCGTTAGCAAAGACAAAATAACCAACTGGAGAAACCTTAAAACCATTTTGTCTAAACAACCATTGATAAACTTCCATTTGTTTTTTATAGCCTTGTTTATATTCGCTTTCCAAACTAATTTCTTCTTGAGTACTAGTGGATTTATAATCAACGATTATCAATTCACCATTTTTGTTTATCCAGACATCATCGACAGCACCAAAAATCTCTAAATTAGTTTGAGGATGAACAAAAGAAATGCCAACAAAATTTTCTCGCCATTTATCCATCATTTCATGTTGATATGGAACTGCATCAATTCCATATTGTTTCATTAGTTCATGAGTCTGTCCTGATTTTCGAAGTAAATCAAATTCTTTTTTGAGCAATTCATCGACTGCGGTATTAAGTGAAAATCCGGGCATACTTGGTCGACCTAGTCCTAATCTGTTGGCTAGATAAAAACATCGCGGGCAGTCAAGAAACATTTCAATTCTTGTTCTTGAAAGACGAAAAGGGGTGGTTTGATTTGGCTGATAAA
>CAYRYK010000048.1:0-4467 GCA_964428535.1 uncultured Gammaproteobacteria bacterium
TATAACAAAGGGTTATTGTAGCTATTCAAGTGTGCCAAAGTGTAATACTGGTTATGGTTATACAACTGGTGATTCTACTGGTAGTGATGGTTATTTTAATTGGACATGTAATGGTCAGAGTGCTAGTGGTTGCCGAACTGCTGGATCTTCAAGTGGTACTTGTAGAGCTGCTAAAATTGATCCTGCGGTTAGTGTTTGTGGTGTTGCCGCAGGTCAGACTTATAGTGTTCAAACTGGTGTAGAACCACAAGATGCTGATTTATGTGGAATAGATAACACTTATGATGTAGATTGCACTAATTGTGATATGAAAGGTATTGATGGAATGTTGAACTGGACATGTACTGGTGATTGTAATACAGCTGTTGGTTGCTCGGCGGTGAACGATGTGCCTCCGAAATTTGGTTCTATCGTGGTACAAAATGAAACAGGTACAATAGTTGATGTTGATACTTCTGGTAGAAATCAGATTTGTCAAACAGGATTTAATCAAAGTAAGATTGCTAGGTTTGTAGTAACAGCAACTGATATAAATAGCGTAAGTGATGTTGGAGATGCTATTTTAAGATTTGTGTCTACTACTGATTCTAATAAATACACGACTACTGGTGTTGGTACTACCAATGGTACTGGTGTGATTACTTTTAATGTTGATACAAGTGAGATTCCGACTGATACATATAATGTTTATGTCCAAATTAATGATACCGATAGCACAGCTGGTAATAGTGGTTGGATAGATACTGGTAGAGATTTTAGAATTTGGGATTGTATGGTGAGTGTGAGTGGTACTTTTTATGATGGTTCAGATACGGTAGCCCCATCTTGTTCTACTGGTGCTGGCTATAATAAAACTATTCCGTCAGAAGCAGTTTTTGCTATGGATTATCGTTATAGTGGAATTAAAGAATATAAAAATATGGTAGTGACTTCTCCTACTTTTAAAAGTGGTGCCAAACTTGAGTGGAGTGCTCCGGCTGATTATCAATTACATCTTGATGGTTTTCCTGGGTCCGAGCCGTTAGGAATGAGAATTAATGGTTCGACGACTTGTGTTAGTGGCACTTCTCTCGATCTAAAGCTTTATGTTGATCCATATGTGGATAATCCTTCGATAACAATTGACTATTCTTCAGTATTGAATCAGGATGCTTGGTTTAGAGTGGTTGATGGAAGTGTATTGTCTGTAGGAAAGGTGAATAATTTAGTTCCAGTAACTTGCAATACTGATAATTGTAAAACTTCAGTTAATGGTGTAGTTTGGTCTAAAGGTAAATCAACTTTATCGAGTTATGATAAAGGTTTAGGTAAGAGTAGTGGTCAACTTAGTGAAATATCATTAGAATTGAAAGATACTAGTTATACTTATTTTTATCGAAACTATTTCTCTAAATTAGGGGTTGGTGTAACAGTTCCTGGTCCAAAAAATTGGTCATGGTCAGAGGTTGTTTCTTCTGTTGGATCAACTGGAGTAATTTTAATTAATGGTGATTTGAATATTGACGAAAATATTCCGTCGGGTAGTTTAAAAATGATTGTGGCTAGTGGCAATATTAATATTGGTAGTACAGTATCTAGCGTGAATGCTGTTTTAATGGGTAAATCGATTACAGCAAGTGGTGATTCAAATAGTCAATTGGTAATTAAAGGTAGCTTATATGCTTCTTCTGGAGTAACTCTCAGCCGGTCATTTACTAAAAAATCAGATAATAATGACACTCCAGCGGTTGAGGTGATTTATGATCCGAGTGTTATTTTTAAGATGCCTAAAGAGGTTGCTAGAGCGGTAACTCAATGGAGGATGAATTAGTTAATTAGTGATTTAGTTAAGTAGTAAATTAGTAAAAATGAAACAAAAACAAATATTTAAAGAGAAGGGTCAAGTAGTGTTGATGGTATTGTTGGCTTCGGCTTTGATTTTAACTTTGGGTTTGTCGGCATCAAGAATTACGACTACTGAGACCAAAATTGATACAGACCAAGAGCTTTTAAAAAGAGCCTTTAATACAGCTGAATCGGGAATTGACTATTATTTGGCGACAGGTAATAAAAATTATTCTTCTGATAACTCCACCGATGGTGTAGCTGATTTGAATGTAACTCAATTAGGCAATGTCAAAACATTATCGTTTAATAGCATGACTTTGATTGGTGGTTATGAATATTTTTGGTTAGTCGATCACAATACTGATGGCAGTTTAGGATCGACTTATTATTCAACTGCCACTAATACAATTAATATTTGTAGTTCAACTAAATCAGTAGGGTCTTTTAAAGTAGATTATTTTTATTTAAATAATGCTGGGGATTATAAAGTTAATCGACAGATTTTGTCATCTGATGGTACTGGTTGTATTAATAATTTTAGTCTATTGGCAGGTAAATCTTTGTTATTAACTGTTTCCCCTATTGATGGAGCAGGTAAATTAGAGATTAGTGGTTCAAATAATTTTCCGGTTCAAGGTGAACAGATATCAGCTACGGGGAAGATTGAAGGTGTTAATAACACAGTGACGATATTAAATAGATATGATGTTTTTTTGACTGAGGGAATAGTTTCAGGTGGTGACGTGGTGTCAAAATAGTTGTTATACTTAATTCATGAGTGGTATTTTAGGGATCGATATCGGGCATGGCTCGATTAAATTAGTTTTGGTCGGTAAGGATGCTAATGGTGTGATTTCTTTGGAATCTATTGGAGAAACTAAATCTCCTGCAATTGATGAAAAGAATATTAATGACTCAAAATATTTTAATGAATTGGCTAATGCTTTGAAATCTTTGTTGGGTGATTTAAAAATAAAAAATAAACAAGTAGTGGCTAGTTTGTCTGAAAATGAAGTAATTAGTCGGTTGGTTCGCTTACCGCCAATGAAAGATAATGAAATAATGGATGCATTAAAGTTTGAAGCAGAAACTTTTGTTCCCTATCCTTTAGACGAAGTGTCGATTGATTATGAGGTGATTGAAAAAGATGATGCAGGACGTTTGTCTGTTTTTGTAATTGCAGCGAGGAATGATTTAATTCAGTCTTATGTAAAATTATTTAAATCTTTAAACTTAGAATTAGTAGCTCTGGAATCCCCTTCTGTCGCATACAAAAGAGTTGTAAGCCACGGAGTTAAGACGGTTGAAATGGTAGTGGTTTTGGATTTAGGGGAAAAATATACGGATATATTTAATATTAATCACGGTAACACTTATTTTGCTCGATCATTGCCGATTGGGGGTGAATCGTTGACTCGAGCTATTTCTTTAGGTTTAGGGTTAGATATGAACTCGGCCGAAGAATATAAAAAAGCTTATGGAATTAAAGAGACGGAATTGGAGGGAAAAATTAGAGCGGCAGCCCTACCAGTGTTCAATAGTATTACTGATGAAGTAAGAAAAGCTATGACTTTATTTTCAGAGGATAATGCAGGTAAATCAGTGGAACTGTTGGTTTTGTCTGGTGGTGGAGCAAATTTACCTGGTATGGCAGAAGAATTAACACGAGTTTTGGGTGTTGAAGTACAAGTAGTCCAACCGTTTGTGAATATTGATATAACAAAAATTAATGTACCATTTAATTTGAATACTGATGGATGTAGATTTGGTTTAGCGGTTGGATTGTCATTAAGGGGGTTAGTATGAGTTTAAATTTATTGCCATCTGAGGCGAAATTTCAAGCCCAAAGAATTAGACTCAAAATGATAATTAATAATTTTTTGTGGGTAATTGGAGGTATTTGGGTTTTGCTTTTGGTAGTGGTATTTGGTTGGTGGTTTTTTCTTAATTTTAGACTTGGTCAGGTGAATAAAAAGTACCAAACTAGGTTAACTGATTATAAATCTAAAATAGATGAGGTGGCATTAACTCAGAAAGTCAAATATCAGGCTAAAGTAGTAGCTAAGGTACTAGAAAGTAGGTTTGAATATGGTGAAGCCATGAGCTTAACTAATACTGTTTTTCCGAGTGATGTCAAAATAGACGATATTCAGATAAAGGAAGATAAGGTTTTTGAGCTAACAGGTGAGGTTTCTCAAGGCTCTTCTATGGATAGTGTTGAGGAAAAAATAGCTGAAATCAATCGAGGTGAGGTTGATGGATTTTTATCAGCTAAACTTATTAAGGTTGATATTAGCCAATCGAAGGGTTGGCAGTTTGTTGTAGATTTATTTTTAAAATGAATTTAAATATAAATAAAGATTTTTTTAAATTACCAGATAAGGTTTTTGGTATAAATATTTCTTTTTTAAAATTGTTTTTATTGCCCTTGGTTGTTCTTTTGGGTTTTATTATCAGTTTTAACTTGGTTATTTCTCCAAAATTTGGACAGATATCGGCTTTAAATAATTCTATTGAATCGGTTAATAAGGATGTTGATTTAACGGTGCAAAAAATAAATTATTTATCGTCAGTAGACCAAAAACAGATTCAAACAGATGTTGATTATTTAGAAAGTGCTGTATTACAGGAAAAAAATTC
>CAYRYK010000049.1:0-2169 GCA_964428535.1 uncultured Gammaproteobacteria bacterium
GATTGATTAAACGACGATATAAATCATTTAAATCAGAAGTAGCAAAACGACCACCGGTGAGTTGAACCATAGGACGTAAATCCGGTGGAACAATTGGCACGTGAGTCATAATCATGGACTTAGGATTGATATTGTTATCCTTCATTCCAGTAAGAATGCGGATTTTGTACATGATTTTCTTTTTCTTGAGTTTAGAACTAGTTTTATTTAATTCTTTCTTAAGATTTTTAAGAGTTTCATCAATATCAATTTTGCCTAAAACATCGATTAAACTTTCGGCACCCATACGAGCGGTGAAGAAAATGTCAGCTTTGAATTGAGAAAGATAAAAACTTTCTTCGTCGGAAAGAGTCGATAAAACTTCGAGACTTTGAACTTTCTCTTCGAGATATTTAATTAAACTCTCGATACGATTTTTTTCAGTTAAGCCTTTATTCTCAATTTTTTGGATGTCTTGTTTGAGACGAACATCACGTTCTTCTTGAGCAATAGAAAGTTGATCTTTGTTTTTAATTTTAGTTTTAAGTTCTTTTTTCTCGTCTTCAGTTTCTTTGGTTTTGATTTCGATATTCTTTTTAGTATCGACATCAATTTGGGTTAAACGTTTTTGAGAAAATTCACGAAGATTTTCTAAAGCTTCTTTACGTTTAGAATCGTCAATTTCAGTAATTAAATATTTAGTGAAATAGACAACTGATTCCAAATCTTTTTGAGGAACATCAAGAATAACCCCAATTGGAGATGGAGTATTTCGAAGATACCAAAGATGAGTAACAGGAGCGGCTAAAGTGATGTGACCCATGCGTTCACGTCGAACTTTTGAAGTGGTAACTTCAACACCACAGCGATCACAGATAACACCCTTGAAACGAATTTTCTTGTACTTTCCACAGTAACATTCATAGTCACGTGAAGGTCCAAAGATTTTTTCGCAGAAAAGACCATCTTTTTCTGGTCTCCAGCTACGATAATTAATAGTTTCTGGTTTGGTGACTTCACCGTGTGACCAGCTAAGAATATCTTCCGGAGAAGCGAGTTTGATTTGTAGACCGGAAAAATCGATCATGCTTTTAAATTTAAACATTATTGGTCCTCCTTTAATTCATCTTCTAATTTAGCCGAATCTTCGGCAATTGTTAAGCCTTCAGATTCAGTCTCAAGAGTTTCTTCGACTGGAACCTGTGGTCCAATATCTTCTGGAGCAATATCTATTGGAGGTAATTCTTCTTCAGAAGTACCTTCGACAGGTTCTTTAACCCCAACTGGAGAGATATCTAAAGCCAAACCGGCAAGTTCTTTGGTAAGAACTTTGAATGATTCCGGAATAGCTGGCTCAGGAATATTTTCTCCTTTAATAATGGCTTGGAAAGCGTGAGTACGACCATCAATATCATCAGATTTGATAGTTAACATTTCTTGAAGGGTATGAGCAGCACGATGTGCTTCGAGAGCCCAGACTTCCATTTCTCCTAAACGTTGACCTCCCATACGAGCTTTACCACCGAGAGGTTGTTGAGTAACTAAAGAGTATGGACCAGTAGAACGTGAATGGACTTTATCGTCAACCATGTGAACAAGTTTGAGAATATAGCCAACACCAACAACAGTTTTTTGATCGAAAGCTTCACCAGTACGACCATCAAAAAGTTGAATTTTAGAATTACCCGGTAAACCGGCAGATTCTAGTTCTTCAGCAATTCTAGTTTCTGGGTATTTTTCGAAAACTGGAACAGCATAGCGTTTGTTGAGATATAAACCAGCGTGAGCTAAAGTGGTTTCCAAAATTTGACCCAAATTCATACGGGAAATAACAGAAATTGGAGACATAACTAAGTCAACTGGAGTACCATCAGCAGTTCGAGGCATATCGTAAGCTGGCCAAACACGACCGATAACACCTTTGTTACCGTGTCGTCCGGCAATCTTATCACCTTCTTGGATACGACGGATTTGAGCGACGTAAACTTTGACGATTTTATTGACACCTGGGTCAAGTTCGTCACCATCGTCTTTAGATAAAATATCGACTTTAATAACGACACCACCTTCACCATTTGGTACACGGAGAGAAGTATCTTTAACTTCACGAGCTTTTTCACCGAAAATAGCGCGTAATAATCTTTCTTCAGCAGATAATTCTTTTTCACCACGAGGTTCAACTTTACCAAC
>CAYRYK010000049.1:2269-4371 GCA_964428535.1 uncultured Gammaproteobacteria bacterium
CCATCAGTTGAAGGACCATCAATAAGCAAGTCCCCTTCTTTAACGGTATCACCAACATTAACAACAGTTTTTTGGTTGTAACAAGTACCGTATGGTGAAGTGCGTTCAAATTTGGCTAAATAATAGGTTTCAGTTTTACCATCAGAACTAATTTCGCTTTGATCGTGATGTTTAATTTCAGCTTTTTTATCGAGAGTAATAATAATTTTACTACCATCAGCAAAAGTAACTTTACCCGAATGATTGGCTAAAACACTACGATTCATGGAAGTAGCTACAGCAGCTTCCATACCAGTACCAACAATTGGAGCATGAGGAGCAATTAGTGGAACAGCTTGAGTCTGCATGTGGGAACCCATAAGAGCACGGGTAGCATCGTCGTGGTCAACAAAGGGAATTAATGAGGCAGAAGCTCCAACAATTTGATTTGGAACTAAGTCAATATATTCAACTTGTTCAATTGGACCTTCGATAAATTCACCTTGATAACGAATAGGTACCCATTCTTGTTTGGTAACTTCGTTTTCATCAAATTTTATACCTAAATGAGTGACTTTTTTATCGTATTCATCGTCAGCATCAAGATAATAGTGCTCATCAGAAATAGTGTAACCACCTTTGGTTTTGACTAATTTTCGGAAAGGAGCTTGAATAAAACCGTATTTGTCGACTTGAGAATAAAGAGCTAAGTAAGTGACCAAACCGATATTTGGACCTTCTGGAGAACGGACAGTACAAATACGACCGTATTGAGAAGCGTGAACGTCACGAATAGAGAAAGCAGCCCGATCACGAGTTAAACCACCAATACCGACAACAGTGACACGGCGAAGTAAATCAAGTTCGGATAATGGATTAGTTTGGTCCAAAATAGCGGACAATTGATTTGATCGGAAGAAAGTATTGAGAGTAGAGATTAATGGTTGAGGATTAATCATTTGAGATGGCGCTGGTTTTTCTTTGGTAGAAATGAGCGACATTCTTTCTTTAACCATTCTTTCGAATCGAGCCATGGCTGGACGAAGAGCGATTTGAGAAACGATTTCACCACAACGGCGAAGACGACGATTAGCTAAAGAGTCGATATCGTCAATTCGAGTAACTTCACCTTTTTGGAGTTGAACGAGGTATTTAACAGTAGCGATTAAGTCTTCTTTACGTAAAATCCAGTTTTCTTTTTTGGAATCATCAAAATTGAAGCCAAATTTTTTGTTGACTTTGTAACGACCAACATTACCTAATTCATAGGTTCTGATGTCAAAAAATCTTTCTTCAAAGAATTTTTGAGCATTTTCCATAACGACAGGTTCACCAGGTCGGAGTTTACGATAAAATTCCAAAACAGCTTCATCTGGAGTTTTAGAAACATCAGCTTGAATAGTAGCAGAGATAAAATCACCGAATTCTCCAGTTAATTGTTTGTCATTCATTTGACAAGCAGCTCTTAAAAGAATAGTAGCTGGGAATTTCTTTTTTCTGTCGATACGAGCAAAAATAACATCTTTTTTACCAACGAAAAATTCCAACCAAGAACCTTTGTTAGGACGAAGTTCAGCATTGTAAAGAGTTTTACCAGTAGCGGGATCTTTTTCACCAGTGAAATAAACGCCTGGAGATCGGACTAATTGGTTAATAACACCTCTTTCGATACCGTTAATAATAAAAGTACCTTCATCAGTCATAGTAGGAAGGTTTAAGAAAAAGACATCTTCTTCACGGACGTTACCAGTTCTTTTGTTGGTTAAAGTAGCTTTGATACGGACAGGGATAGTGTAATTAAGTTCTTTTTTCTTGGCAGTTTCAGGAGAAATTGTAATAGGATCGTAAGTAACATCACCTAATTCAAGTTGCCAGTTGTTTCCAGTGTAATCGACAATTGGAGAGACGGCTTGGATGGTTTCTTTGAATTCGCGGTCGAGGAAGTCTTTCCAGGATTCTTTTTGAATTTGAATTAAATCTAACTTAGGAATTTGAGGGTATTTTTTACCCCAGGAAGTTCTTTTTACGGAAGGCATCAAGGTTTTTTAATTACTAAAAAGATTTTGTTGATCAAACATCAACACGCGAGTTATGTACCAACCGCTCGCCAGAATGGAGATATT
>CAYRYK010000050.1:0-4197 GCA_964428535.1 uncultured Gammaproteobacteria bacterium
GATCATTTTCCGATAAGAGTAGACATAAGTTGTGTGTAATTTTTTAAATATCTTGCTATAATATGAACACGTTTAGGCCGCAGTGGTGAAACTGGTATACACGCAAGACTTAAAATCTTGTGCTCTCAACAAGCGTGTGGGTTCGATTCCCGCCAGCGGCACATTCGGGGATTGGCGCAATTGGCTAGCGTGCATGGTTTGGGACCATGAGGTTGCAGGTTCGACTCCTGTATCCCCGACAAAATTAAGCAGCAGATTTGAGTTTTCCAAAATAAATTACACCAGGGTTATTAATCCGAGGAATTTTTATTGTGTTACTTAGTCCTGGACTGACTATCATGGTAGTATTTTCATTTTTTCTTTTATAAATACCTTTGGTATAACATGGAAATAATTTTTGGTGAGGTGATTTTAATCCTTGATTAAATATTCTGATTTGGCCGCCATGGGCGTGTCCGCAGTAAGCTATATCAATTTTTTTGGATCGTTTAACTTTTTGAAAAACCATTTCTGGGCGATGATATATACCTAATATCACTTTATCTGAGGGGATTTTTGAACATACTGCACTAATTATGTTTTCACTATATTCTAATTCGTCGAGTGAATTTGGTGAATTGTCATAGGTGTAAGACGATGGATCGTCGATTCCTGCAACATAAATTGATCCGTCTGAATGTTTTATTTCCATAAATTCATTGCGAAGTACATTGCACCCGAGTTGTCTTAATGATTTTAAAAATTTTGGAATTTCAAGTTCATTTCCTTCTGGTATTTGTAAAAATTCATGGTTACCAGTAGTAATAAATATTTTTTCATATCCACCGACTAATTTGGCTATTTGGTGAATAAATTCAAGTGATTTGTCATAATTACTTTTATCTGTTAAATCACCACTGATGATAACCATATCTGGGTTAATTTGTGATATTTTTTGGCAAAGGTCGAAATTTTTTTCTAAAGGATTAGTGTTGTGTGTGTCACTAAAATGAAGAGAACTAAAACCCTCAAATGAGGGAGGCAGTTCTTTTTCAATAGGAAAATCTACTTTTTGTATAATAATTTTATTAGCTATTTCTGGTTTTGACTTTTCAAAAATAGGACCTAAATAGTCGGTAATTTGTGATTCTGGTGATGACATTTGGTTGTATCTTAGGCTTAAGACTATTTTTTGTCAAATTTATGATATGATAATTGGTACTTACAAAATGCGGGTATAGTTTAGTGGTAGAACGAAAGATTTCCAATCTCTCGGCAGGGGTCCGATTCCCCTTACCCGCTCCAGAAGAAAAGTTGAAAAAAATGATTAAGTGAAATAGACTTTTTATATGAAGACAATAATCAAATTATTTTTGATGGGGGTGGCGGTGATGATTAGTGCTTACATTATCCCTGGGGTGAGAGTTGATGGATTTTTGGTGGCGGTGGTGGTGGCGGTAATTTTGTCGATAGTGAATTTTTTAGTTAAACCAATTGTGACATTGTTGACTTTGCCAATTAATATTTTGACATTAGGTTTATTTAATTTGGTAATTAATGCGTTGATGATTATATTGGTATCGTCGGTGGTACCAGGATTTTTTGTAGCGAGTTTTGGTTGGGCAGTTTTATTTGGAATAGTTTTGTCTTTGGTAAATGGACTTTTGGGAACAATGAAAGACTAATTAGATATTATCGTGAGCAGAAATTATTTCTTCGATATTATTGGTATCGTTTAGAGTGACTGTGATAGTTTCAAATAGTGAAAAATCCGTAAGATTAGCTGTTTCTATTAATTGATTGATGACAGTTTTGGCGATGTAGTTTAAGGTGGGAATATTTTCGCGAATGCGATTGGTAAGAACAATGTTGGCTTTAGTGGCGGCTTTCTGAATTTCCCAACCAGATTTATTGATTCGAGATTCCAAGTCCTCCCCTAACCTATTGGTGGTCAGCCAATTTATATATTCGGAAACAGACATATCGGGCATAATAAATTCTTTGATAATTAAAACGTTAAGATTTTTGGATTTAATATATTTTTCTAATTTTGACCAACCACTCATTTCGATTTGACAGTAAATAATTGGTTTTGGTTGATTAAAAGCAAAGTCGAGACTTTTTTTTGGAAGACCATAATAAGTTTCGCCGCGTTTGATAAATTCTAAGAATTCATTATTTTTGAGCGATTCAATGAATTCATTTGTTTGGTAGAAGAAATAATCAACTTCATTGATTTCTCCTTCTCGTGGAGGGCGTGAAGTGGCAGTAATAGTTTTAAAAAACATATCGGGAACTAAATTAGTCATTTCTTTGTAAATACTGTCTTTGCCGGCGGCGGCTAAACCACTAGCCAGAAAAATTACTTTGTCGTATTTAATATTTTTAGATAATTTTTGATGACAACACCACAGACCATATTTTTTGATATCCGGTGAAAATTTTTTATACTTGGGAATAATTTCTTTGAGATAGTGAGGCAAAAGCCGAGGATTTTTTACTAAAAGATTTTCGATTACTTTTTTGCCAGCATTAATGTCTTTATTGGAAATATTAGATTTCATGAACTTCTTGACTTAAAACAGTATCGTTGTCACCAAAAGTAAAATTAGCATTGATTTTTTTGCCGGACAAAATTTTAGGTAACCAGAAAGGATCGTCAGCCCACATTGATTCAAATGGAATATTTTTGGTATCGAACCATTTGGGAGACATCTCTTCTGATTCTGATGGGTCTCCTTGCCATTCATGAGTTACAAAAACCAAAACTTGTTGGTCCCATTCTGGTTTATTTTTAAAGTAAAAATTAAGAGTGGCGACATGAGAAATGTTTAATGGAGTGACGTTGATTTCTTCTTGAGTTTCTCGGATGGCGGTATCAAAAATGTTTTCATTATCCTTTTGCTTACCACCAACACCATTCCATTTACCAACTCCAAAGCCCCGTTTTTTCATAGCTAATAATATCTGGTTATCTTTTAGTAAAAATAAAAGAGTGGCTTGCTGCATTTATAAATTTATCAACTTATAGCCTTTGTTTCCTAAATTAATCTCCTCAGCGAATTTGATTTGGTTGGATTTATTGACCCGATTAATTTTGTTAAATTTATTTTTGGAATGTTTATTGGCAAGGTCAAGGCTGGCTTGGTCGATAGCAGTAATATCGGTTGAATACAAAATTCCAACATCGTCCATAATTATTTTTTGGGGTCGACCAACACAATCGCAGGCACTAGTAATTTTTTGAAGAACATTGATGAAAATTGGATGATCAAACAAACTTAAAGCGGCAGAAGTATATTTGGCAATCATTTGTTGGAGGTAATCATCGGTTCCCCCGTCCCAAGGCACACTGGCAGCATGGTGAGGACAAACAGAAATGCACATAGCACAACCTTGACATTTTTCTGGATCAATTTTTGCCTTACCACTGGTCATAGTAATAGCGTTAAAATCACAACCTTTGATACACAAGCCACAGCCGATGCATTGTTCTTGGTCAATAAAGGGACAAATTTGTGAATGCATATGAAGTTTGCCGGCACGACTACCTAGTCCCATACCAACATTTTTGATGGCAGCACCAAAACCAGCAGAAGAATGACCTTTAAAGTGGCTTAAAACAATGAGAGAATCATATTTTTTGAGACCAGCACCGAGCTTGCAACCGTTAACTTCAATAAACTGTTCTCCTTTTTGCCCATCTAAAATATCAATATCCATATCAACAAATCCGTGTTCATGAGCAGTTTTGATATGATCAGTAGAATTAGTTCGAGAACCTTTATAAAGAACATTACATTCAACTAGAGTTGGTTTTTTGCCGAGACTTTCAATTTTTTGGTAGACGCTTTTAACTATTTCAGGATTAATGTAAGTATCGCAGCCTTTTTCGCCAAAATGAACTTTGATGGCAATTTTTTGACCTAAATGAGAAAAATCAATTTGGTCTAAAATGGTTTTTATATTTTGAGAGAGATAAACATTAGTCATGAGTGATTCATTCTAGCATAGGGTGCTCTAGATGATAAAATAGGGTACTTTGCCAGGGTGTTGAAATTGGTATACAAGCATCGCTCAGAACGGTGTGTCGAAAGACGTATGGGTTCAAGTCCCATCCCTGGCACAATTTCGATTTTTCTTGTTATAATAAACACACTTTCTAGCCGAAGTAGCCAAGATGGTCACGGCACTGGTCTGAAAAACCTGGGATGTCAG
>CAYRYK010000051.1:0-4157 GCA_964428535.1 uncultured Gammaproteobacteria bacterium
GGTAAAAATCTGGTACCTCGACCAGCAGCAGCGATAACACATTTGGTAATCATAAAACTAATTTTTAATTTGAAATTTAAAATTTTTATTCAAATTTAAATATTAAAATTTAGAAAATTGATTAAAAATTAAAAATTAAAAATTTTTAAATTAAATACTAATCTAGCTACATGGTAGCACAAAGAGGGAAGTGATGACCAGTGGCGCCGGTTGATAGATTCTGGTAGAATAGAGAACAAGTTTTTTGGGCCTATAGCGTAGTTGGTAGCGCGTCCCCATGGCATGGGGAAGGTCAGGGGTTCGAGTCCCCTTAGGTCCACATACTTTTTCCACCTATGACTAAAAATAAAGTAATTCTTTTTGATTTTGATGGAGTGATTGTAAATAGTTGTCAACTATCTTGGGAGATTAATAAAGAATGGATGTCGGACATTACTTATGGAGAATTACAAGACTGGGCGGAAGGTAATGTTTACAACACTAAGTTGCGTGAAGATTTTGATGAATCATATTTTCAACTTTATTTTGAAAGATACCAAGAAAAAATTGTTCAATTAATACCAGTTGAGGGGATGGATAGGGTAATTAAAGATTTGGATTTACAAGGTTACAAACTAATAATTGTGTCGTCAGCGGATGAAAATTCGATAAAAGATTTTTTGAAAAAATATGATTTAGAAAAATATTTTACAGAAATTTTGGGGAAGAATTTTAATCCGAGCAAAGTAGAAAAAATTAAAATTGTTGGTGAGAAATATAAAATAAAACCACAAGAAACTTTATTGGTGACTGATAGTGTGGGGGATGTTAAAGAGGCTCATGAGGCAAAAACAAAGGCAATTGGAGTGACTTGGGGTTTACATGAAAAAGAGAGATTAGAGAAAAATGGAGCTGATTTTATAGCGGAAAATCCGAATGATATTTTAGAAGGAGTAAAAAAGATTTTGGCTTTGAAATAAAGACTAGATTAAGGTAGAATTCACTACTTAACATATAGGTCTGTGGTGAAATGGTATCACAGCAGTCTCCAAAACTGCTTTTCCAGGTTCGACTCCTGGCGGACCTGCACAAGTTGACTAATTGTTTTGAACCTAGAATGATGATAAATTGATTTCAATGGTGATAATTGGAATTACTGGAACAATTGGTGCAGGAAAAGGAACTGTGGTTGATTTTTTAGTGAACAAAAAGGGTTTTAAACATTTCTCGGCTAGGGCTTTGTTAGTGGAGGAAATTGAAAAGAGAGGAATGGAAAATAATCGCGACAGTATGGTAGTAGTGGGAAATGATTTAAGGTCGAAATTTGGACCAGGTTATGTGGCAGAAGAATTGTTTAGAAGAGCTCAAGTTTTTGGAGAAAATGCAGTAATTGAAAGTTTAAGAACTGTTGGAGAAATTGAATCTTTAAGAAAAAAAGGAAATTTTACTTTATTGGCAGTAGACGCTGATCCAAAAATAAGGTATGAAAGAAATTCTGTTAGGGGGACAACGACTGATAATGTAACTTTTGAAAAATTTTTGGCTGATGAAGAATTAGAAATGAAATCTAGTGATCCAAACAAACAAAATTTGAGTGAGTGTATTAAAAGGGCGGATTTTTTGATTGATAATAATGGAAGTATTGATGAATTAAATCAAAAAGTTGAAGAAATATTAAAAATTATTCAAATATAAAATGACAAAGAAAGTGGAAGAGAAAAAATATGTTCGACCGAGTTGGGACGAATATTTTATGGAAGTAATGGAGGCAATTTCGAAACGAGCAACTTGTGATAGAGGACGAAGTGGTTGTGTGATTGTCAAAAATAAACAAATTTTGGTAACTGGATATGTGGGGTCGCCAATGGGTTTACCTCATTGTGATGAAGTGGGTCATCAAATGAAAAAAATGTTGAACGAAGACGGTTCGATATCGGAACATTGTGTTAGGACAGTTCATGCGGAACAAAATGCAGTTTGTCAGGCAGCAAAATTAGGAGTATCAATTGATGGAGCGACAGTTTATTGTCGAATGACACCATGCAGAGTTTGTGCCATGCTGTTGATTAATTGTGGAATAAAAAGAGTGGTGTGCGAAAGGAGATATCATGCTGGGGCAGAGTCAGAAGAAATGTTTAAAAAAGTAGGAATTGAGTTGGAATTTGTTCATGATGAAGTTCAACAATATTCAGCTAAAAAATAATGAGGATAAAGAGCCGAGAAATAATAGCTCTGAAAAGAAAATTAAGGGAGAATAAAGCCCAAGGGTTGGCTTTGGATATTGATGAGACATTATCTTTTACAATTGGTGGTTTGGTGGATGGTTTAACAAAGGAATTTGGTAATCCAGAAAATTTAACCGTGGAGGAGATTGTTAAGAAATATAAACATACTGACAAAATTCCTTATTGGCAAAGCAAGGAGTGTGACTTATTGATAGATAAAATTTTGACGGATGAAAAAATCCAAAAAGATTTACCATTAATAAAAAATGCCAATAGTTTGGCAAATAAAGTAAATGAAATAATTCCGATAGTTTCATATATTACCATTAGGCCAAGAATTATTTTCGAAGTGACAAAACATTGGTTGAAGAAAAACAATTTTCCCAAAGCGCCAACAATCTTGAAACCGAAAAATGTTTCCAGAAGAATGGGAAATAAGTGGAAAGCTAAAGTGTTGGAATATTTATATCCTGAAGTTTTGGGAATAGTCGATGATAATCCGAGTTTGGTAAAAAATTTGAGTAGGAGTTACAAGGGAACAGTATTTTTATATGACCACACTGAAACCGAGGGAAAGGATATCAAAGTAATTCCTTGTGAAGATTGGAACCAGGTATTAATAGAAGTCAAAAAACGGTTTAACGGCGGCCACGATTGATGGTTCCCATACGAGCAGTTGGCTTAAAATTTACTGGAGATTTGGTTCCAGGGAAACTAGGAATACTAGGTTTAACAAAACCTTTGATAATAGTAGACCGATTGTCGGGCTTTGATTTTGGTGCAGGTTTACTCATGTTCAGATTTAATTATAGTTATTCTTGAATTAACTGAGAAGTAGGGAAATAAAGAACATCTTCGATGTGTTGAGAGTCGGCAATAAGCATGGCCAGACGATCAACACCAAGCCCGATGCCGGCGCATGGAGGCATTTGGCCACAAGCCTCGACAAATTTTTGATCATAAGGATGAGTAGGTAAATTATTTTGTTGTCTAAATTCGGTTTCAGTATCAAAATTATCTTTTAAAATTTTAGAGTCAGTTAGTTCAGTATAGGCATTACCGATTTCCATGCTACCAATATAAAATTCAAAGCGTTGACTGAAACCAGGAGAGTTAGGACAAGTCTGGCAAAGAGGGGAGGTTTGAGTGGGGTAGTCAAAAATAATAAATGGCTTATCTTGGGGAATTTTTGATTCGATTTCGTTAATAAAAATTTGAGTATAAAGTGGCTCCCAAGTAGTAACACCATCGACGTTGTAACCTTTGGATTTGGCAGTAGCAATAATTTGGTCGGCAGTTAAATTTTGGGATAAATCGATATTGGCATATTTTTGAAATAATTCTTTGAGGGTAAATTGGTACCAATCACCGCTGAGGTCGATTTTTTGACCTTGATAAACAATGAAATCTGTTTGAGGTTGATTAAGTTTTTGCTGAACGTTATGAAGAGTGTTTAAAATTAATTCTTTGGTAGTGTTGGCAATATCATGATGAGTTTTACCCATTTCATACCATTCGAGCATGGAAAATTCCAAATTATGAGTTGGGCCAATATCTTCTAAATCACGAAAAACTTTAGCAACAGCAAAACAGTTGCCGATACCTTGAGCAATAAGTCGTTTGAGGGCACTTTCGGGAGAAGTGGGGAGGTAAAAGGTAAAATCACGCTCGGTCCATTTGATTTTGAGAGGATAAAGGTTTGGTTCAATAGGAATTTTGGATAAAAGAGTGGGAGTATCGACTTCATGAAAATTTCGGTCAATAAAAAAGTTTCTGATAGCTTGAATGGTCCATTCGTGAATAAAATGTTTTGTAAAATCCATATTTTTTATTTAAGATTCTCGTTGTAAATTTTATTTATTTTTGCTTGATAATGATTTTTTCGGGCTTGCAACCATCGTAATATCCACTCAGAGGCGGCGCCCTGCAAAAATATTATCTGCGCAAATAAAT
>CAYRYK010000052.1:0-4140 GCA_964428535.1 uncultured Gammaproteobacteria bacterium
GTGATGTCAACAAATTTGAAGAATTAGAACAGTGTCTCGATCCTCAACATCCCGATGGTCAGATTTGTTCCACCTGGCTTGACTTAAATAATTTACCAGAAAATCTCTTACCTAAAAAATTAACCCCAATTTTATTGGCCGACTACCAGAATAATTTTCCTGACTCCGGCAAGTACATTGGTCCTATTTATTAACGATTCAGCCCCGCTTTCGCGGGGCCAATCCAATAAGTAATCCACCTACTTTGCTAGTTATTTTTAGTTGAAGTTGAATCTTCCGGTTTTTGTCCACCTTCAGATGGCTGACCAGACGGCATATTATTCATTCCCAACGCTTCTTTTAAAGCATCTTCAGTCACTCCCAAAGTTTTCGCTGCTGCTGCCAAATCAATTTTCTTTGGCTCACCACTTGGTTTAGCCCCAGGCGTAGTATTTGCTGTCTTTGTCGTACTCTCATCAGTCACTCCCAAAGCCGACTTCAAAACCTCTTCTGTCACTCCTAATTTAGTCGCTGCTGCAGCTAAATCCATCTGTTGACCCGGGGCTTTATTTTCTGGAGTCCCAGACAGGTCGTTTGTTCCCTGTTCTACTTGGTTCCCCGTATTTGTAGTCGTACTACTTTTATTGGTACATGCCGACAATACTAAACCACTAAATATAACCACTGCTAACAAACCAATTTTTGATTTCATATAAAATAAATTTCTAATTTACCTAATCTATCTCTCTATACTGAAATCTATCTGAATTTTAATTAATCTTTTTCCATTTCAACCTCAACGAGTTAGTTACTACTGACACACTACTTAATGACATTGCCATTCCGGCAAAAATTGGATTTAATTTTATTCCCCAAATCGGGTAGAGTAGTCCCGCCGCAATTGGTATCCCCACCAAGTTATAAATAAATGCCCAAAATAAATTTTCTTTAATAATTTTTAAAGTGTTTTTTGATAGTTTCCACACTCGTTTAACTTTACCAATATCACCTTTCAATATAGTTATTTGAGCTGATTCAATAGCAATATCCGATCCATTACTCATTGCAATTCCTACATCTGCCTGTACCAATGCCGGCGCATCATTAATTCCATCTCCCACCATCGCCACATTTTTATTTAAATTTTGTAGTTCTTTAATTTTTTGACTTTTTTCACTTGGCAAAACATTAGCTATTATTTTTTTAATCCCCACCTGATTAGCTATAAATTCCGCCGCCTGTTTGTTATCGCCAGTCATCATTATTACTTGGATTTCTTTATCTTTAAAATCTTGAATTATTTTTGACACATTATCTTTAATAATGTCACTAACCCCTATCTGACCCACTTTTTTTTTATCAATCTTAATATCAATTACTGTTTTACCTACATGTTCTAATTCTCTATTTCCCTTTTCTGATTTTAAAATTTCTACAATTTGATTACCAATTTTTGCTTTTACTCCTACTCCGACTGTTGCTAAAAAATCACTACATTTAACTAAGTCAATTTTTCTTTTTTTTGCCTCATCTACTATTGCTAAAGCCAACGGATGTTCTGATTTTTTTTCTACCGAAGCCGCATATTTTAATAAATCATTTTCTAAATATTTTTTATTCAATACTTTTATGTCGGTTACTTCTGGTTCTCCTTTGGTTATTGTTCCGGTTTTATCAAATACCATTGTATTAATTTTGGCTAAATTTTCCAAAGCATTAGCATTTTTAATCAAAATTCCTTCCTCCGCTCCTCGGCCCACTGCTGCAATTATTGCTGTTGGTGTCGCCAACCCCAAAGCACATGGACAAGCCACCACCAATACTCCTACCAATGAACTTATCGCCATCGATAACGACCCGGCTATTAACCACCCCACAAAAGTTACCCCGGCAATTACCAACACTATTGGCACAAATACTCCTGAGATTTTATCTGCCATTTTTTGTACCGGTGCTTTTGAATTTTGGGCTTCTTCAACTATTTTAATAATCTGAGCCAAAACAGTTTTTTCTCCCACCTCAGTTGTTTTTATTTTTACAAATCCTTGTTTATTAATTGTGGCTCCAATTACTTTGTCGCCCTCTTTTTTATCTACTGGCACTGCCTCACCACTAATCATCGATTCATCTACTGATGTCTTTCCTTCCAAAATTATTCCATCAACCGGAATTTTAAAACCCGGTTTAATCAGCACAATTTCTCCCGGCTTTACTTCTTCCATTGGGATTTCTATCTCCTTATTATTTCGCCACACCAAAGCCGTTTTTGCTTGTAATCCCAACAATTTTTTTATTGTATTCCCAGTCTTTTCTTTTGACCGACTTTCTAAATATTTCCCCCAAGTTACAAACCCAATTACCCCAATCACTGCGTCAAAATAAACCATTTTGTTTAAACTTAATTTAACTAAAATTTGTGGGAAAATCATTATTAATGTACTGTAAACAAACGCTGTTCCTGTCCCAATTCCAATCAAAGTATCCATATTAGCCACACCATTTTTTACAAAATTAATTACTCCTTTCAAAAATGGTTTCCCTACTAATACATAAAATAATGTCGATATTCCTAGTAATATCCAGTTCCATACTTCTGGCTTGATTGGTAAAGATGGAAGTCCTGGCCAAGCCAACGCCAATAAATCTCGTACTACTAAAACCAAAATAAAAAATAGTATTGGTAAAATTATTTTAATTTTTACTTTTTCTATTTTTTCTTCATCTTTTTTTTCTTTATTTCCCAAATCCACTTTATAACCCGATTTTTCAATTTCCTCATAAATTTTTTCTTTATCAATTTTAGTCTCATCAAATTCTACTTCTGCTTTTTCTGTAGCGTAACTCACATTAATATTTTTTATCCCTTCATTTTTTTTAAGTCTATTTTCAATAATCTGCGAACAACTCACACAACTCATTCCCTTTATTTTTATTATTTCTTTTTTCATTTTATTCAGTTACTACCACCTGAGCATTATGGGGTACTCCCATAGCGCAGACAAATTGATAACTACCAACTTTTGCTGGTGTAAATTCCATCACTAAAGTTTTTCCTTTAGTCAAAGTTTGTGCCTTACCAAACAATCCTGGTAGCAATATTGTGCTCATACATCCGTACTGACTTTCTCTTACTTCAATTTCCAATCTTACTTTCTCTCCTTTTTTAATAATTACTTCACTTGGAGTTAATCCAAAAGCACTATAAGTTAACTTCACCACCTTTGAATCATTTTCTTGCCCTCCATTTTCAAGGGAGGGTGCCCGCAGGGCGGGTGGGTTTTGTCTTAAAATTCCTGGTACCGTCAAAAACCACAAATTATAAAATACAAAAAACAACACCAACAATCCTACTGCTTTTTGATTTTTTATTCTGCCAATACCTTTACTAATTAACCACAGCGATACGCTACTTCCCGTAGCAAAAATAAACATCATTTCTAATCCCTTAGTCCAACTACCGGAAATTACCGTCGTCCCTTCAACTAATAAAGTAAATCCGCAAGGTAAAAACACCGACAACAATCCCACCAACCAAGCCATTTTATCTTCAGCAATTCTTTTTCCTAAATTTTTATTCCAACCCAACTTAAATTTACTTACCCACTTTACTCCCAACATTTCCAGTGCCGTTAATATCATTATTACTGACACTGCCACCATTAACCAATTAACCCAACCACCCAAAATTACTTTCTCTCCAATATATCCCAAAATACCCCCAAAAATACTATAAGAAATTATTCTCCCGGCAAATATTTTATATTTCTCCTTATCAAAACCAATTATTATTCCGCTCATCAATGCCCCACAACTTGAAAATCCCGCCACTATTCCAAACAAAAACAAAATCCACCACGAATTTTTATTATTGATATTAATTAATTGCCCCCAGCCAAATCTCCCCATCAATACAAACAAACCGGCAATTATTACTACTCCCAGCCACCACCAATTATTTACTTTTTCTTTTTCAAAATTTTCTCCAAAAACATAATCACTTTCCTCAAACCATTTGTTTAGTTTTTCTACACTAATTTTTTTATCCGATTCTATTTTTAATTTATTTTCCGATAAAACCACCTCGGCTTTTTTAATTCCTTTTTTATCACTCAATTTTTCTTCAATCAAAATCTCACACGATTTACAATGTAATCCTTTGAC
>CAYRYK010000053.1:0-3083 GCA_964428535.1 uncultured Gammaproteobacteria bacterium
GGAATTGTTTTCACTATAATAGTTTATACTAAATTAGTTTGGATTGAGGGATATTTAAATGAAAAATAAAGGAGTTAAGTTAATTTTAATTGGGTGGAGTTTTTTGTTAGTAGCAGTGAATTTAATTTGGTTATTTTTGGACAAAACTCCGCCGGCTTGGGATCAGTCAGCTCATTTAAGATCGATTGTTTGGTTTAATTATTTTTTGCGAGGGCAATTTTGGGGTAATTTTGGAGATTTACTAAGAGTTTTTTGGGGTTATCCGCCATTGATTTATTTTTTAGGAGGATTGTGGTCTTTGGTTTTTGGTATTGGAGTGGCTAAAATTACTTTTATAAATACGTTTTTTTTGATAGCTGGAGTTTATGGAGTTTATTTTTTGGCAAAAGAAGTAAGTAAAAATAATTTAGTGGCATTGTTAGCGGCGATGATATTTTCTTTATTTCCAGTGATAGGCGATATTTCGAGGAATATGTTGTTGGATTTGCCACTATTGGTTTGGGTAGTGTGGGGGTGGTATTTTTGGTTGAAATCAGACGATTTAAAAAATAAAAAGGAATCTTGGTTGCTTTTATTAATGTTGGTTTTGGCTAGTTTGATTAAATTAAATGGCTTTTTGTATTTTGTTCCGATTTTAATAATTTTAATTATTAAAAGTTTTAAAGATATTGATATTTTGGTGAGGTTGGTGATTGGGGGGTTAGTTTATGTGGTGGCGGTGGGTTGGTGGTGGGTAGGGAATTGGACGGCAATTTATAGTTATGTGACCGGGTTGGCGGGTCAAGGTGAAGTTTTGACTGACCCAATGAATTTATCTGAGTGGCAAACATGGATATATTATTTGAAATTGATGGTATTACATCAAGTTGGACCGATTACTTTTTTGGCGGGATTGTTTTTGATTTTTTTGGTGCCGAAGAATAAAAAAAATATTTTGTTGTTAATAGTGACTGGGCTGGTTTATATAATTTTTACAATAATAAAAAATAAAGACTTTCGGTTTACTTTACCAATTTTAACGTCAATGGCAATATGGATGGCTTGGGGAGCAGTGGAATTAATTAAAAAGAAGAATAAATTATTAGGATTGATTACTTTAAGTTTGTTGTTTACTTGGTTAGGATTTAATTTTATAGAAAATGGTTTTGGATGGCCGATTAGAAAACCTTTGATAATAACGAGTAATATGCCGGTTTTGGGAGATGTTGATTGGGTTGGTTTTGATAATTATCCAGTGAGGGAAGTCAAAGATGATGAATGGCCAACGAGAAATATAGTGAAGGCTATGGTTGATGAGGTAAAAAATAAAAATGGGAAAATATTGTCATTAGTTGACATTGAAGAGATCAATTACAATAATTTGTCTTTGTATGGTTGGATTGATTTTAAAATGGAATTACCTTTGATTAGTTTAGATTTGGGAAAAGAATATACAGATAATTCTTCAATTGAAGAATTGGTTGGGGGTATAGATTATTTTTTGATACCTGAAGAGAATTATGAAGCAACTCCGTTTTATACAGTTAATTTGGAGTCTTTGAATAAAATTAGGGACTGGATTTGGGGAAATATTAGTAGTTTTGAAGTTTTACAGGAATATCAGTTACCGAATCAGAAAAAAGTGTATTTACTAAAGAATTTGGAAATTTAATTTTGATTGGGGTAAGGGGCGCGGAGGTGTTTTGGTTTGGTAGTCTTGCGACCACTAACTTTAAACACGCATCCGCGCACCTTTTAATGAACCACTGTAGAGCAGCTACTTGGCGAAAAAATCCCCCCTCTTGACGAAGTCGTCCTTCAGTATGTTGCCGTCTTTGTCGATGACGACAAAGCGGAGAGAGGTGAACGAGTAGACTTCTTGTCCACTCTTATTCTCCTCTTTCCGTGAGAACTCCTGCAGCGCGAGCTGCGATTTGAGTTCGTCGAGATCGACATTGTTGCCATCGATGGCTTCCTCGCCCGCGCCATATTCGGCGTAGATGCTGACATCTTCGCCCGAAAGGTTGATGACGATGGTATCTTCGCCGATACCGCCCTCATCGTACTTGACGACACCATTGACTTCAACATCGCCGATGCAGATATAGCCGGGGCGGAGGTCGCCAGTTTCGTTGACGTCCCAGCCGACACAGCCCTCGTTGGAGAGCAGGACCAGGTTGGAGTCGGCGAAGGCAGGGGTGACGTTCGCGATGACGATCATCGCGAGGACCAGAACCAGAGACAAGAACTTCTTCATAGAGAGTTCCTCCTAAATTACTCGGACTTGCCGAGTTTATTTCAAGTCATTGCGCTTTTCGCAAGCTTGATATCTGGAAACAAAATTAATGATTTTATTTACAAATAACAAGCTTGCTAAAGCTTAAGCTCTACAGGTTGTTAACGTACATAAAACTTTGATTGAAATGCAATATTTCAATTATTAGCTTTATTTAGTTAAAGTTTGATACTTTTTGAGTATCGGGGGTATTATAGCAAAAATAGGCCAAAATGTCAAGATTATAGGATAAATTAGCTAGTCAGATTTTTAGCTAATCAGCTTGTCAGATATTTGTTATTATTTCGGTTTCGTCCTTGAGGGACTCATCAGTATCAAGATAATTGATAGACCGGCGGATAGATGATGAAAAAGCAGAGACAGATGAACTGTCAGTGTTTTTTTATCAGAGCTATCCAGCCGGCATAACTTAATTTATATTTTAAGGGTTAATAACCGTTTCGTCGGTTATTTCCTGTTGATTGGGATTAACTATCCCGTTGGTGACAATTCCTTCGAATGGGGAATTGTAGATGACGTATCGACCGGGGTATTTTTCCCCATTTATTAGTTCGATACATCCTTGAGAGACGACCGTGTCACCTCTGTTAAAAATGAGGGAGACGTTTTCTTTGGTAGTTTCGAGTCGTTTTGGTGTCGTTTGATTTAAAATTTTAGGCGTTGGCGTAGGTGAAACTGTTGGAGTTACTGTTGGCGAGGATGTCGGTTCTAGTGTTGGAGCGATGGTCGGGTTTGCGGTCGGTTCCAATGTTGGTTTTAGAGTAGGTGTAGGCTTGGGTGTCGACGCAATGGTCGTGATTGGCGTTGG
>CAYRYK010000054.1:0-3081 GCA_964428535.1 uncultured Gammaproteobacteria bacterium
ACAAACCAGCCTTTTGTTTTTTCAAAATCAGACATTTTCCCGGAAAAATATTTTCCGTTTTTCAATTTACTTAAATCAGTCATAAAAGAATTATAGACTAGGAGTAAAAGGTGTTGTTAAAAAACAAACATCTAGTTCTCCTAGTCTAATAGGTGATTAACAAAAAGCCGAAAAATAATCACTCATGATTATTGAAATACTGCCTCGCAATATTCCAATGAGATAAACAGTTTGACTCGGTCAATTTTTTGTTGCTTCAACAATTTGACATCTTCTTTCGTCAAACTCTTTACTGTTTTTAGTTCTTTAATCAATTCTTTTCTATCAACCAAATAACCGCCTGGTTCCCTCGTCCCAATAATTCTTCTTCCAACAAGTGCTGTCAAATCAATCTCCACAGGTATTCCCGATATTACTGGTTTTTTGATGATTTCTATTATCGTTCCCAAAACACTCACTCCTTTTCAAATCTTAGCTTTTTGTAAAACAGTATATCAAATCAGAGCTGAAAATATCCTTAAAAACGAAGGAAGGAGTAATAGTAAAAACGAGAAAAATAAAAAGTGTTTATAGTATCGCCCCGATACTCACTTTCTTTTTTTTCTTTTTCGTCTTTTCTATTACTCCTCATGTCAACAACTGTACTTTCGCACAGTCGAATAATCTCCACAAGAAAGAGAACAATTATCAAGAAACTCAATTTTGCTCAAACAGTCCACCTGCAATAAGTGCCAACTGTTGTGTATATGTCCAACATATACAAGTGATCGCGGTGTGGCCAGCACACACGACTTCACAAACAAAACCTCCCTTCACTGCGTTCCTCTCGTTATGCGCATACAACGAGGTGCCCGGGGATAAAGTTAATCTCAAATCTTTTTATCTTCCTTGCAGTCAGTGCTGGATGGTTCTAACGAAACCACACTGCGCGTTCACCCTTCATCCTTCATTACTGAAGTGAACCATAGCACAGGTATAGTATCATCAGGCTAGGCGATTTTCAATTTTTACCACGACAAATTAGTCTATCTCGAAGTTAATACTGATATAGAAATTATTTATCCTTAAAAACGAAGAAAGGAGTAATAGTAAAAACGAGAAAAATAAAAAGTGTTTATAGTATCGCCTCGATACTCACTTTCTTTTTTTTCTTTTTCGTCTTTTCTATTACTCCTCATGTCAACAACTGTACTTTTCATACAGTTGATAAATTCTATAGAGACAGAGAACAATCTTTCACAAAACACCAACTCTGCGCCCGGCAATCCGGACTGTATCGACAAAGGACCTGCAGTTCCTTTGTTCGCTTTTATGGTTTTCGCTTCCGCTACTAACCCAAGAGTGTGTTTGCTAAAGACCTCTTATATCTGTCCCTATAGTCCAGAAAAGTAGCTCCAATGAAATTCTCTGAAAACGCACCCTTTCAACTTCAAACTGAAGTGAGCTACAGCAGGCTTATAGTATCATCAGGCTAGCTGATTTTCAATTTTTGCTATAAAATACTCTATGTCTACAAGCAAAATTTCTCTCGACCAACTCCGCCACATTGCCAAATTAGCCCACCTCGAAATTAATCCTGACAAAGAAAATTATTTAGCCGAACAACTTTCCGAAACTGCTTCCTACATTGATGTTTTGAGTGAACTCGATACTAAAAATATTGAACCAACTTACCAAACCAATCATCTCAAAAATGTCACTCGTGATGATGTTGTTGGTGAATCTTTATTACAAAAAGATGCCTTATCTCAGACAAAAAATACTTATAACGGTTATTTTAAAACTCAGGCTACTATCAAAAAATAATTATGGAATTAAATAAATTAACCCTCATTGATGCTATCAAAGGTATCAAGGAAAAGAAATTTTCCTCAACTGAATTAGTTACTGATTGTTTAACCAAAATTGAGCAACTCGAACCAACTCTCAATGCTTTTGTTACTGTCAACAAAGATCAAGCCTTAGAACAATCCAAAAATATTGATTTTGATAAACCCTTAGCTGGTATTCCAATTGCCATCAAGGATAATTTTTGTATCAAAGGTATCCGTACTACTGCCTCAGCTAAATTATTGGACAAATATATTGCTCAATATACCTCTACTGTTGTTCAAAAATTAATCGATGCCGGAGCCATCGTTATTGGTAAAACCAATATGGATGCTTGGGCTCACGGTTCTTCTACTGAAACTTCTGATTATGGTCCGACTAAGAATCCTTGGAATCCACAACACTTACCTGGTGGTTCATCAGGCGGCTCTGCTGCTTCTGTTGCCAGTGATGAAGTTGTTACTTCTATCGGTTCCGAAACCGCTGGATCAATTCGCCAACCATCTGCTTGGTGTGGTACTGTTGGCCTCAAACCAAGTTACGGCCGCGTCAGTCGTTATGGTGTTATTGCTATGGGGTCCAGTATGGATTGTCCTGGTCCTATAACTAAAACTGTTGATGATGCGGCGCTTTTACTTTCTATTATTTCCGGTCACGACCCAAAAGATGCCACCAGTATTCCTCAAAATCCTTGGCAAATCCCCACCGGTCTCAAAGATCTCAAAGGCCTAAAAATTGGTTTACCAAAAGCTTATTTTCCTGAACAAATGAAACCAGCTGTCAAAACAGCTGTTTTAAATGCTTGTGAAACTCTCAAAAAATTAGGCGCTGAAATTATCAAACTTGATGTTCTTGACCCAAAATATTCCATCGCTGTTTATACTGTTTTGCAGCGTTCCGAAGTTTCTTCCAACTTAGCTCGTTTTACTGGTATTCGCTATGGCCAACCTCGTTCTACTTTTGGTGACGAAGCTATTCGAAGAATTATGTTGGGCACTTACACACTATCTAGTGGTTATTACGATGCTTATTATCTTCAAGCCCAAAAAGTTCGCACACTCATTATTCAAGATTTCGATAAACAATTTCAAAAAGTTGACGCCATTATTGGTCCAACTTCTCCTACTACCGCTTTGCCACTTGGTGCTACTGAAGGTAAATCTATGTTTGGTGAACTCGAAGATATGTTAGTTGAACCATCAACTTTAGCCGGTCTTCCGGGTATTTCTGTCCCATGTGGTTTTGCTGATG
>CAYRYK010000055.1:0-3058 GCA_964428535.1 uncultured Gammaproteobacteria bacterium
GTCAAAGAAGGGGGCTAGGGGGAAGATTGAAAATTTGCTAAACTTACTTAGTGAAAAATAAATATTTATTTATCATCGGTTTTCTCTCTATCGCCTTAATCGCTTCTCTTTTTGTTGTCGTCCGCACTACTACTACTTATCAACGTGCCGCCAGTAATTCCTCTGGTTCCACTGTTTTAGAAAATTCTTACCTTTTTGCTTCTCCTCTTCAAGCCAAAGCCGACGGCAAAGAAATGGTTCGTATCACCGTTTTTCTCCTCGATGGTCGTGGTTTAGGTGTCGGTAATCAAACCGTCAATCTTAAATTACCTAATTCTGTTACTGTTAATAATCAACAAGAAATTACCGATCAGTCAGGCAAAGCTATTTTTGACATTTCTTCTGTTACTGCTCAAGCTATCAACATTACTGCCACTACTAATAGTCTTACCCTTCCCCAAAAAGTCCATGTTGTATTTTACTAACTTTCAACTTTATACTTTCCACTTTTAACTTTATACTTAATTCAGTGAACCGTCTTCAAAATCTCTCCTATAAAACATTATTAATTATTCTTTTTTTTAGTCTTGCCGGTATAGTTTTTTTTCTAAAAATTGGTGGTAAAACTACCAAAGTTTCTGCTGCTTGGTGGGACGATGCTTGGCATTATCGAGTTGCCGTTATTATTACTAATAATACCGGTTATGATGCCACCAATATCCCCTACAAAGCCAATCTTGACACCCAAACATTAATTTCCGCCGGAAAACTTCAATCCGACGCTGATGATATTAGAGTTGTTGACTCTAATGGAAATATCGTTCGTTCTCAAGTTGAAAAAAGTACTCTTAATACCACTGCCACCAAAGTTTGGTTTGAAGCCACAGTTAAAAATAACAACTCCGCCACATACTACATTTATTATGGCAACTCTACTGTTTCTGCTCCAAATTTCGTTTCCGATATTCAAAGTTTTTCCAACAATTCCACCACTAGTACTATCAATATGAAAGATGGTTTTAGTTACACCACCGCCACTTCCAATGGTGGTCGAGTTTCTGATATTCGAAAAGATAGTAGTGATATTGGAGTTGACGGTAATATCAACTATTCTGGTTCTTATCCTGGTAATTGGTGGAACGCTGCTGCCTTTACTCAAACTATTTTAAATTCTACTGGACCTCTTTTTTTTGAAGTTGTCTATAGCGCCGGAACTACTGGGAGTTATTCTGATTATGAATCTGATGTCAAAGTTTTTGATAATGGTTTTGCCGAAAGTCGACTATTTGTCACTTATAATGCCTCTGGATCAGAACAATTTTATTATTACCTCCCATTTACTAATGGCACTAGAAATTCCGTTTGGGTTAATGGTTCTGGTACTTTAATTGATCAAGCATCTGATTCTGGTACTCTCTACCAAGCAGATTTAGGCCAAAATTGGTTTGGTCAAAGATGGACTAGTACTGGAAAATATGGCGGCACCATTATTACCAAAAACAATTCTGATTGGTATAACGGTAATACTAGCGGTCAAGCTTCATACTACCAAACTAATTACTCTACCACCCTAGCCTTCACTAGTGGTACCACCAGAGAAGTCCGATTTGGTGTTTTTAGTGGAGATGGTGGTCTCACTGAAATGGCCCAAAAAGGGGCCAATTATGGTGGCCTCGGTTCTACTCTAAAAACCGAAGAAGTCGGTGGTGCCCCAATTGCTTATTGGAAATTTGATGAAACCAGCGGTACTACTGCCTATGATTCAAGCGGCACTAATAATGGAACCATCACTGGTGCTACCTCAACATCAGAAAACCAATGTGTTTCCGGAAAGTGTCTTTATTTTAACGGTGCCGCTAATGTTGTTATTCCCAACAGTCCATCTCTTCAAATTACCGGTAATCAAACCATCAGTATGTGGATTAAACCTACATCTTTTAGCACTCGATGTAATCCATTTAATAAAGCTTATGGTGGTGAAGGAACAATAACTCTTGAAACAAATAGCACTCTAACTTATTATTGGGGAACAGCTGGAGCCGACAATAATCCATATCAAGGTTTTAGTAGTAATGGTCTTTCATTAAACAATTGGAACTATGTTTCTTTAGTCAGAGATATTACTAATAATAAATTAACTTGGTACGTAAATGGTAAAGTGAACAGTTCAGGAACACCCTCATATTCTCAAGCTACAGCCTCAACTGCAAATCTTATTTTAGGTAGTGGTTATGCCGGTTCATTTACTGGCTATATCGATGAAGTCAAAATTTATCCTTACGCCCGCACAGCCAATCAAATCAAAAACGATTACAATTCTCGCGGTTCTCTGTCAGGTGCCGGTGTTAACTTAGGTGTCAAGTCTAATACTGCTCCATCACTCAAATCTGGTCTTGTTGGTTATTGGAAATTTGATGAAGGTCAAGGATCATCAGTTAATAATTCCATTAGTGGTGGTCCAAATTTTACATTAGGCAGTGGTTCTTCGTCTCCGTCATGGACTAGCGAAGCTAAATCCAACAAATCACTATCATTTATAAACTCTTCTAATCAATACGGTATTTCTGTTTTCGATTCGGGTATTCTCAAAAACACCAATGAAACTGGTAGTTTTACTCTTTCTGTTTGGGTCAAGCCCAGTACCCAAAATAGTATTGAAAGGGTTATTCTTGGCCGAGCCGGTTGTCATGGTGGTCTTGTTGCTAGCAGTAGTAATCAATTTGGCTTTAATATTGCTGGCACTAGCTGTTGGACTAACGGAATTACCCTATCTAGTGGAACTATTTCTAATTGGAATAGTTGGCATCATGTAGTTGGCGTTTATAATAACAAAAATGCCAAAATTTATGTCGATGGTATTCTAAAAAACTCTGGCACTCTACCTGGCACTATGTATAACTATGATAATGGTATGTATATCGGCGCTATTGGCACCTACAGCTTCAATGGTCTCATCGATGAAGTTAAAATTTACAATCGGGCTCTGACTGATGACGAAATCAAACAAGATTATAATTCTAATTCCGCCATCCAATTTGGGTCCACCAATCAAACTATTGGTAGTACTACTACTTCACTT
>CAYRYK010000056.1:0-3056 GCA_964428535.1 uncultured Gammaproteobacteria bacterium
TAAAAGTACTTTATTTTTAAATCAAAACAGCTTTAGTTTTAATCTAAAAACAATGCCCGATTTTAACTCAATCGACCATTTTAGTCAACCATTATAGGATAAAAATTATTTTTCTCTCAATACTTTCCAAATAAATTTCGGTAAAGCCAACTGTCTTTTAAACCTTTTCGGTTCTTTAATCAAAGAATAAAACCATTCCATTCCCATTTTCCTTACCCAATTTGGTGCCCTTTTTAAATCTCCACTATAATAATCAAAACTTCTCCCCACCCCCATTACTAAACCTACATTCAGCTTTTCTAAATTATCATTAATCCAAAATTCCTGTTTCTTCATTCCATAAGCCACCAACAAAATATCTGGTTTAAAATTATTTATTTTTTTAACTACCTCTTCATTTTTTACTTCTGGTTCACCCACACACCAATCCAGTTGATTATCTTTTAAACCAAATTTATTTTTCAAAAATTCAGCTGTTCTCTCTGCCCGATTCTGCCAACCACCCAACAAAAATATTTTTTTATTTTTTTCCTTAGCCATCTTAGCTAATTCCAAAATTAAATCCGCCCCCGATGATATTTGTTCTCTATGTTTACCCTTCAAAACATCAACCCCTATTTTAAAAGCATTTAATAATTTCATACTAAATACTTGATACTTAATACCAGATACTTCTTTCGCCCAAACCAATCCTATCCCATCCACCACATTTAAACTCGTTTTTTTTAGAATGTCTTTAAAAACCCTGTCTTTTTCCGCCGCCATCACAAATTCTGGGTTAACCGTCGCTATCCAATATCTTCTCGTGCCTGAGTCCAAATTTCTTCCTATAATATTTAGCAGATCGAGTCTTTGTCTGCCAAAAAGCGATATATCAAATATTTTCCAATAAGTTAGGAAAAAACTATCGTCAACCCCAACACTTTTTAGACCCTTTTTACCCTTCACCGACTGTTTTTTTAGACTCTTTTTTTTCACTAATTGATTTTAACATTTTTAAAACTTCAAAAAACGGCAAAATTCAATCAAAAACATATCTTATATTAATAAAAAATAAGTTTTATACTTTAACTATATCACCTGCCCTAACCCTGTCAAGTTATAGGTTTTTATTTAAAAAATCTACTTTCCGCCAAATATTTATTTTAGAACAAATTTATTACTCTCAAAAATAATGTTAATCTAGTCAAAAACATAATTTATGTTAAATTTTATCTCAAAAAATAAAATTACTAGTTATAAGTCTCATTTTTAATTTAAAATTAAAAATTTAAAATTGAAAATTTCAATTTTATAAGTCAATAAAATTGACTATATCACCTAATTGCTCGTCGATAGATTTCCAAATTCTCCACTGCTATCCCCGTCCCTTTAATTACACAAAATTGTGGCTCCAATGCCACATGAGCCGACACTCCAATTTCTCGAGTTACTAAGGTATTAAAATTTTTTAATTGAACCGTTCCTCCACTTAAGACAATTCCTCTATCTACAATATCCGCTACCAACTCTGGTGGTGTTATTTCCAAGGTATCTCTAATTACTGTAATTATCATTTCCAACATTGGAGCTAAGGCTTCATAAACCATTTCACTATCCACTGTCATATTTTTTGGTAAACCATAAATCGAATCCCGACCATTAATTTCCAATGTCTCTATCTTTTTTGGCTTTATGGCACTGCCCAACTTTGTTTTTACTGCCTCAGCTGTCTGTTGCCCAATAATTAAATTATATTTCTTCTTCAAAAAATCCATAATCGTCTGATCTAATTTTTGTCCCCCAACTTTTACACTCTTATGAGTCACCACCCCCCCCAAAGCAATCACTGCCGCTTCAGCTGCTCCACCACCAATATCTACAATCATATTCCCAAATGGTTCAGACACTGGAATTTTAGCTCCAATTGCTGCCGCCAAAGGTTCATCTATTAAATAAGCTTTTCGTGCTCCTGCTGATAATGTCGCATCCAGCACTGCCCTTTGTTCCACCTGAGTCACTCCAGCTGGCACACACACCATTACCTCTGGACCAATAAACCAATTATTCCCCATTACTTGACGCAAAAAATATCTCAACATTGCTTCAGTTACCTCATAGTCAGCAATCACCCCATCTTCCAAAGGGCAAACCACCTCAATATATTCTGGAGTTTTTCCCAACATCTTTTTTGCCTCATTACCTACAGCTAATACTTTTCTATCTTCAATTCCTACTGCCACAATTGTCGGTTCGTTTAAGACAATCCCTTTACCTGCTTCCCACACAATACTATTGGCTGTCCCCAAATCTATTCCTAACTTTTTTAAAAATTTCATATTTCTAAAAGCCCTCCCCAAACCTGCCTGCCGGCAGGCAGGTCTATTCCTAACTTTTTCAGCAACTTCATATAAATATGATACACTAACCCCTAACTACTTAAGTTATAATAAATCTATGGAAAACACCTCGAACTGGCGCAGTTTGACTCTTATCGCCTTAGTTGGTTTTTTTATCATCAGTTTTACTTATCTTATCTCTATTTTTGCCCGAGGTTACCGTTTTTCTATAAAAAATGGCTTCACTCTAAATCCTACCGGTATAATTTCTGCTGTTTCCTACCCCAAAGGTGCCTCAGTCTATGTTGATGACAAACTTATTACTGCCACCGATGATACTTTCAATCTTTCTCCCGGAGTCTATAATCTAAAAATTAGTAAAAACGGTTTTAATGATTGGCAAAAAACCATTACCGTTAAACCAGAAACAGTTTATCAAGCTGATATTCAACTTTTTAGTTCTGTCCCCGACTTAAAACCAATTACTCTCACTGGGGCTATTCACCCTTCATCCAATATCGACAATACTAAAATTGTCTACGCCGTTGCCTCCGCTTCCGCCACCAAAGACAATGGTCTTTATTTAATTGAAGCTAATGGTCTACCTATCTCTTTAATTCGCAGTGACACTCGCCAACTAGCTACTACCTCAGCTACCCTCAATTGGCCAGAATTTACCTACACTTTTTCTCCAAATTCCCGTCAAATATTAGCTACTAATACTAAAACTAAAATTAA
>CAYRYK010000057.1:0-3037 GCA_964428535.1 uncultured Gammaproteobacteria bacterium
ATTACATTGATTACCCAGTCGATTTGTCTCAGGCTATTTTTTGCGCCACTTGTAATAATACTTCCCGCATTGCCACTGCTGTTATGGATCGTCTTGAAGTCATTCAAATGCCTTCATACTCCGACGAAGAAAAAGTCGTCATTGGTCGTGATTATATTTTGCCTAAAGCTATCAAAGAAACTGGTCTCAAACCAGAAGAACTTCATATTTCTGCCAATGTTTGGGAACAAATTGTTCGTCCTCTTGGTTTTGATGCTGGTGTTCGTACACTTCAACGAAATATCGAAGGTCTTTGCCGCAAAGTCGCCAAAATGATTTTTGAAGGTAAAACCAAACAAGTGGTTATCGACGAATCCAATGTTAAATTCTTCTTACCTCAATGGTAATTAAAATAAAAATGAATTTTATAAACTACATTAAAATACATAAAAAACCCTTTGGGATTTCGTTTTTTCTAGTATTAATTTTATTAGCTTTATTCTTATTTTTTATATCTTTCGAAAGATTAAATAGTATAAGAAAACCTGAATCAGTTAAAAAAAATAGTCAAGATACTTATCTCATTAACCAAGAACCAGAAGTTAGTGTAACCAATTATCCTGAAAAAATTTTACCAACTAAATCACTTACAGAAACTCCAATAATCAAAACACCTACACCAACTATTAATCCCCAAAAGATGGAAACATTAATTGAAACATTAAAAAAAGTTATTTTTAATGACACTTTTTATTCCAGTATTTACTATGAAAATGATATTTGTGAATACTCTGATAAAAACGGGAATAATTGTATCAGAAATGATGAAAAGGGCATCTGTGATTACTATTTATGTTGGGATGGAAAAAATGGTCTCGCTAATACTGATGAAGAAAAAAGAAATGTCACAGAAAAATACAAAAATTTTACTAAAACTATTAGAACTGGATCAATTGAAAGACTCTATTTAAATGACAGTATTCTAATCTATAAAACACCAAATTATTTCAAAATGTCATTATCAGAATTGCAAAAAATGCATAGCCAGACAGAAAGTGGAGTTATCCCAGATGTTCCAACAGCATTTGCCAGTCCAGTATATGTTGATAAAGATCAAATCTTATGGTCAAGTTATAGATGTAGTACAGGGTGGGCACCTAGTGATAATGACCCAGAATCAGTCAAAAAAGACTTTAAAAATTGCAATCTTATATCCGATGCATTAGATAAGATTTTTAATAAAAAAGCATCAAATTAATTTAGTTATAAAAACAAATGTTTACAAATAAAAATAAAAACATAAATAATCAAAAAAATATTAAACCGGAATCAAAATTTTCCGGTATTCAAAATCCGGTTAGGGAGTTTAAATCTAACCAAAATACTTTACGTATTAGTTCCTTAGGTGGTTTTGGTGATGTCACCCAAAACATGTTTGCTTATGAATTTATCCCTAACGGGGACACTAGTAAAAGCCAAATTATTATTGTTGATTGTGGTGTTGGTTTTCCTGAAGAAGATGCTTTTGGTGTCGATCTTCAAATCCCAGACACTCAATATCTTACTGACAAAAAAGACCGTATTCTAGGTATATTCATCACTCATGGTCATGAAGACCATATCGGTGCTGTCCGTTTTATTTTGCCTATTTTAGGTGAAAAAATCCCGGTTTTTGCACCAAGTCTGGCCGCTGCTTTTATCGAATCACGTTTGGCTGAAGTGAATGTCCGAGCTAACTTAAATGTCTATGAGGATAGTAAACCAATTCAAAAAGGTGTTTTTACCATCGATCCAGTGCGAGTCACTCATTCAATTCCTGATACTTTCCATTTTGCTATCACTACTCCAGTTGGTGTTTTTTATCATGGTTCCGATTTTAAATTTGATGTTTTTCCTCTCGATGGTAAAGGTGCCGATCTGGCTCACATTGCCCGTATTGGCGAAAAAGGTGTTGTCGCTTTAATGTCTGATTCTTTGGGTTCTGACCATGAAGGTTATTCTCCCTCCGAAAGTTCTATTGCTGAAAATTTTAAATACGAAATTACTTCGGCCAAAGGGCGAGTTTTTGTCACTTCTATTTCTAGTAACATTATTCGTTGGTCTCAGGCTATCGAATATGCCAAAGGCGTTGGTCGCAAAATTGTTATCGTCGGTTTTTCTGTCGACAAAGCTATTAGTATTGCCAAAGATTTGGGATATCTTACACTAGCTGATTCCGATATTATTCCGCCGGAACGTACCAAAAATTTCCCTGAAAATAAACTAATTTTCTTAGTTGCTGGTTTCGCTGGTCAGCCCGATTCGGCTCTCAGTAAAATGGTTATGGGTAAACACCGTATTAAAATTAAATCCGGTGATAAGGTAATTTTCTCTTCACCAGATTATATTCCTGGCACTACTTCCAATATTTATTCCATGATCGATACTCTTTCCAAACTTGGTGCTGAAGTTGTTTATGGTGAAAAAGAAGAGCTCCATGTTTCTGGTCACGGCTATCAAAAAGAACATGCTATTTTAATTAATTTAGTTAAACCAAAATATCTTTTGCCTATCGGTGGTAATTTCCGCCATCTCAAAAAATATCAGGAAATGGCTAAAAAATTAGGCTATACCGAAGATAAAGTCATTCTCCCTGATTTTGATGCTTCGGTCAATTTTTATAGTAATGGTAATTACGACACTAATTTCCATATTCCCATTCGTAAAGTTTTGATTGATGGATTTGGAATAGGGGATGTTGGTACTACCGTTTTGCGTGATCGCAAGCTTCTTGCAGAAGACGGTATGTTCTCGGTTGTTCTATTAATCAACAAAGAATCTGGTCAACTCGAAAAAGATCCAGTTGTTCTCAGTCGGGGATTTGTCTTTATGAAAGAAAATACCGATCTGATTAATTACCTTAAACAAGAGATCGTTAATAAGTTTAACGAATCTACCAGTGTTCCGGCAAATTTTGATTTTATTCGCGAAGAAGTTCAAGCCCATATTGAAGAAATCATTTATCAAAAAACCGGCCGCCAACCAATGGTTTTACCACTGGTAATCGAAGTTTAATTTT
>CAYRYK010000058.1:0-2951 GCA_964428535.1 uncultured Gammaproteobacteria bacterium
GAAAATATTTTTGAAGGAAATCAATTTCTTTTTTGATAGCTATTTTTTCTAACATATATGGTTTAGCGGTGAGGAATCTATTTCGTCGGAATATTTTAGCCATAGTTTCAACGTGACCAAGTTCATGAATTAACTCGTCAATTTTGTGATTAAGGTGAGTATTTTGATTGATAGTTATTCTAAAGGTATCATTTTCTTTAATATATTCTGTTCTAGATTCATTAGTAAATTCAATTTTTATCTTGTTTTGATTGTTTTTATAAAATTTATTTTTTTGAGTAAAAAAAACTAAAAAATCATCTATGGTTTTAAATGGGAAGACATTGGAGTTACAACTTAAACAGTAATTGTCTAAATTTTGGTTAGATTGAAAATTCCAATTTGAATAAATTTGGTTTTTACAAAAAGCAATAACATCATCCGTGTTTTTTAAAAATTTTTGATATTCTGATAACGGAATAAGAGAATCATCTATATAGTTGTCAATTCTAGATTTATAGCCTTTATTTATGGAAAAATTATTTCTTTCTTCAACGACAGCTAACCATTGCTGTTTTTTGTCATGAAGGTTGTTTTGTTTTTTATTTGGTTTGATTTTTTGAAATGATGAGGGTGGATAATTTTTGTAAAAATTACTAACGGCTTTAAAGTTATCTGGCGGACTATCTAGTTTAAATGAGGTTAAACATTTTTTGGCTATATCTTTGGCAATTTCTTGGTTTAACCAAATTGATATATAGACTTTTGGACTACAAAATTTAGGAATTGGCAGTTGGGAATAACTCTGTTGAGCTTGGTTGCAAAGATTGTCAATAAAAATTTTTAGTTTTTCGGAGTTAAACTTTAAATTTCTTTTTTTATATCTTTTTTGGGTTTCTGAATAAAATTTATTAGGTAAAATCATTATTTATAGTTTATAAAATTTGAGAGAAGGAGCAAAGCTGTTGGCTTTTTAAGGTCTTTCGACCGCTCCTTCTTTTTTGTCGATCAATTACTTACTGGGTTTGGGCGGCGGGGGTGGAGGTGGCGGTGGAACATTGGATGGATCTTGTGTACAGCCACCGGCTGCACCACGGCTCATTCCTGATTCGTTGGCCATGTTCGATTCGATGGCTCCCTGCGGAGTGGGATACACAACGCCACTTGTGTCAACATAGACTTTGTCGTATTTACCCATAGTCTTCTCCTTTCTGGTGTGGTTTGACACACCTGATTTGTCGGTCGGACGAGCCTTGGGGAAAACTATATAAACAAAAAAAACTTAGTGAGACAGCGAATTTGTCTCTGAAGTTTTTGTATCTTAATGTACCTGGTCTTTGCTTTTAAAGACTTTTAATGATATTTAACATCGTTTAAAAAAATGAGCAATTATGACGATATATATAAAAAAATATCGTAAGGATACAACTAAATTAGTTGTTCAAAATATTTTCTTTATTATTGGTTTTGGGAATGAGAGAGGAGATATCGAAAGTTTTTATTTTTAGAAGGTCGGCAAGGATTTGTTGGCTAGTGCTGATAAGTTGAGCGTCGGAAAAATTGGCGAGTTTAAGTGATGGAAATCCATGTTGAATAGTAGAAAAGGTTTCCCCTGGCCCACGAATTTTTAAATCATATTCGGCAATTTTTAGACCGTTATTGTGGTTCTCCATAAATTTAAGTCGGTCTTGGGCTTTGTCATTTCCGGAATCAGTAAAGAAATAACAAAAACTTTGGGCCGTCCCACGCCCGACTCGGCCACGAAGCTGATGAAGTTGTGACAAACCAAAACGTTCGGCTGATTGAATGACCATAATAGAAGCATTGGGAATATCGACACCGACTTCAATAATTGGGGTGGTAACCAAAATATTGGTCTTATTTTTTTGAAAGTCGGAAATTATTTTTTCTCTATCTTTTAGTTTAATTTTTCCGTGAAGTAAGGATAATTTAAGTTTTGGAAAAATTGATTGTAATTTTTCAAATTCGGCTTTGGCCGATTTAACACTTTGCATAGTTTCGGAAATATCGATAAAGGGACAGACAATGAAAGCCTGACATTTAGTTTTAAGAATTTCGTCTTGAATCCAAGAATAACAAGAAGGAATTTTGGACGGTGGAACTAAAAAAGTTTTTATAGGTAAACGATTTTGGGGTAAAGTATCGATAATGGAAATATCAAGATTGCCAAGCAAAGTTAGGCTGATGGTTCGGGGAATTGGAGTAGCTGTCATAGTAATGCAGTGAGGTAGATGATCTAAGTCACCTAGGAATGATCTTTGCTTAACACCGAATTTGTGCTGTTCATCAATAATTAGTAGAGCGATATTGTTTTCTATGGCAGCCTTTTGAAAAATAGCAGCGTGAGTAGCAATAATAATGGAGTTTTTAGGAATTTTACTAAGATCGGTTTTGTTTGATGAAGTAAGTAAAAAAATGGGAACTTTAAATTTTTTGAGGAATTTTTGAAAAGTATCAAAATGTTGTTGAGCTAAAATTTCGGTAGGAGCTAAAAATAAAGAAAGAGATTTATTTAAATGAGTTAAATAACAGGCTAAAATAGCAACAATAGTTTTGCCGGAACCGACATCACCCTGAACTAAACGATTGGTAACTTTTTGGGTATTGGTAATATCAGATTGAATTTCTTGCCAAACTTTTATTTGAGAATCAGTTAATTTAAAAGGTAGAGATGAAATTAGTTTTTTAATTTTTTGGTCAGTTTTAACATCTGAATTGAGAATAATTTTGGGTGATTTGGTAAGCCAATCCTTTTTGAGAAGCCACGATTTGGCTTGGATAGCTAATATTTCTTGAAGAGACAATCTAAATCTGGCTTGCTCTAAGTTTTTTTGATTTTGAGGACAATGAATTTGGTCAAATGATTTTTGAAGATCAAAAAGTTGATATTGATTAGTAATTTTTTGAGGAAGAATTTCAGGAATATCTTTAGTTAATTGAGGTAAAAAAGT
>CAYRYK010000059.1:0-2907 GCA_964428535.1 uncultured Gammaproteobacteria bacterium
ATGTAATTTGCCATTTTACTAATGACATTTTGAGACAAAGAATTGCTGAAATTTCGCAAAAAACTACTGATCAAATTAAAAAAATAATTTATCAGGATTCAGATATTACTAAAAGGTATGAGACTGGACAAATAAGTTCTGAACAATTTTATGAAGAACTTTGTCGAATTTGTGGGATTGATGTTCCCTACCAGGAATTAAAAACAATTTATTCAAAAGATAAATTTAGTCGAGTAGAAGGAACGAAAGAGTTGATGGAAAAATTAAGAAAAAAATATAAAGTGAGTTTATTATCCAATACGAGTGAGTGGGATTGGGATTATATGATACAAGCGGCACCAGAAATTGAAACCTTCGAAACAATCACTAAATCATATGAAGCAGGAGCAATGAAACCAAGTGAAATAATTTATGAAGATGCATTGCGAAAGTTAAATTTAAAAGCGGAAGAATGTGTTTATACTGACGATATCTTGGAGTATGTGGATAAGGCTAAAAGTTTGGGGTTTAATGCATTTCAATTTACTACGGCAGGAAAATTTGAAGAGGATTTGAAAAGTATTGGTGTTGAAATTTAGTCAAAATGAGAGCCATCACAAAAAGGTTTATTACGAGATTTGCCACAGCGACACAAAGCTCGACGAGGACGATTAGGGTAAGTTTTTCCTTCACTTGATTCAATAGAAACTTTACCAGTGACACAAAGTGGACCATAAGAATCAACACTGATGGATGGGTCAACTTTTTCTTCAATAGGAATATTTGTTTGAGGATCAAGGGCAATAAGCCGACCAGAAGGACAACAATGACATTCTTCAATAGCAATTTTCTTGAATTTGGGAATATCTGAATCTTGAGTTAAGTCCCAGACTCCCCCAGCTCGATGACAAAAACCAGCACCACTACATAAATGAGGTGTGTCTTGGAGAGTTAATTCAGGACCATTAATAAATTCGGTGTCGGCCGGATTATCTTGGAGATTTTTGGGGTTTTCGGTACCATCAAAGCCGTTTTTTCGATGAGAGCCATCACAAAAAGGTTTATTATCTGAACCACCACAACGACAAAGAGTGGTTTCTTCATCAGAGCAAAGATTTTTAGTAACTTCAGTTTTGAGCGGATTACCTTCGGAATCAAAAATTGTTTTTTGTTGATTAACAGGGATTTTACCGGAAACAACATAAGGGCCATTTTTACAGATTTTAATTTTTGCCATAAATAATTATACCCTGCTAGTTATTGACAATTAATTTTAATACCTATACCCTAGGTATAGGTATGGAAACAATAACAAATTTTAAAAAAGCTCACAGCCACCTGGGCAAAATAATTAAAATGGTGGAAAATGGTGAATATTGCATTGACATAATGCAACAAAATTTAGCAGTAATAGGACTATTAAAATCAGCTCATCAGATGTTAATGGAAAATCATTTAAAAACATGTTTTTCGGCAGCAATTAAAAGTGGCAATGAAAAGAAAAAAGAAGAAATGACTAAAGAAATTTTACAAGTTACCAAAATGTTTAACCGCTAATGAAACAAGAATTTTTGGTCAAAGGATTACATTGTAAATCGTGTGAGATTTTGATTGAAGAAAAATTGAGTGGTAAAAAAGAGATTGAAAAAGCGGAAGTGGTTTTGTCGGAAAATAAATTAAAAATTGACTCGGAAAAAAAAATTAGTGTAGAAAAACTTAATAAATGGTTTGAGGGAAGTGAATATAGTTTTGGAGATAATTTTGAAAAAGAAAAAACCAATTATTGGTGGATTTTGGGAGTGGGAGTAATTATTGGATTGTTTGTACTTTTGAGTAAAATTGGCTGGACAAAATGGATTGATATTAGCAATAAAACTTCTTGGTTGATGTTATTTTTGTTTGGGTTAGTGGCTGGGTTTTCGAGTTGTGGGGCTTTGTTAAGTGGAATAATCATCGGTTTTGGAAAAGAAAAATATAAAATAATTTTTGGAAGGATAATTTCTTATAGTGTTTTTGGTGGAGTGTTAGGTTTGGTAGGAGAAAAAGTAATTTTAGGTGGATGGGTAAATTGGTTAATGATAGGAGTGTCGGTAATTATGATAATGACGGCATTAGAAATGTTGGGGGTAAAGTGGGTGGATAAAATTAAAATTAATTGGAATAAGAATTTGGGTAAAAGAATTGCTGAAGATAAAGTGGCTTGGGTAGTGGGATTATTGGCAGTATTTTTACCTTGTGGATTTACAATGTTGACTGAGGGTAGTGCGATGATTTCGGGAAACTGGTTAAACGGATTGTTAATTATGTTAATTTTTGCTTTGGGAAGTAGTGTGTCACTATGGTTAATTAGTAAGGGTGTAGGGAGAATAAAAAATCAAAAAGCGATAGGAATATTGGTGTTGTTTTTTGTATTTTATAATTTGTGGTTTTTGGCAGGAATAAGTGTTGGTGGAGTATCAAATAATCAAACAAAAAAGTTAACAACGAGTGAAGAAAATATTAAGACAGTAAAATTAAGTTATACAGTTTTTGGGATAAATCCAAACGAAATTGTGATTAAAAATCATGAAAAAGTGAGAATAGAAATTGAGGTGAAAGAAAGTCAGTATGGTTGTATGAGTACGATTTTAATACCGGGATTATTTGGTAAGGCACAAACTTTAACAAAGGGAAAAACATTAGTAATGGAATTTATGCCAGAAAAAACTGGTACTTATCAATTTGTTTGTGCCATGGGAGTACCTCATAAAGCTCAGGTGGTGGTAACTGAATAAAATGAAAAAAGAAATAATAAAAATAAAAGGGATGCATTGTGTGAGTTGTTCACAAATTATTGAAAATAGATTAAAAAAGGTTGAAGGGATTAAAAATATTAACGTAAGTTACGTTACAGAAAAAGCGGAAGTAGATTTTGATGAAACTAAAATT
>CAYRYK010000060.1:0-2850 GCA_964428535.1 uncultured Gammaproteobacteria bacterium
TATTGGACCGAATTGTAAGTTAGTTTTCTGTATTTTTCACTCAATTTCTGGTATAATTCCCACTATAATAATTTTGTAGTGTTAAAGAACCTGGGGCTGGACAGCCCCTTTTTTAATCTACTAAAAAGGAGAAATTATGGATTTAAAAAAACTGCCAAAAACAGAATTTGCCGCAGCTGTGGCACAAATTGCTGGTGAAAGAAATATCGACGTTCAATCAATTTTGGACTCTATTGAATTTGGTTTAATTTCTGCCTACAAACGTGATCAAAAAGAACACGGTATTGAAGTTTCCGAAGAAGCCGAATTTACGGTTGAATTAGCTCCAGAAAGTGGTTCTTTTAAAGTCTATCAACTCGACGGTGATAAAAAGAAGGATGTTACTCCGCCAGGTTTTGGTCGTATTGCGGCTCAAACTGCTAAACAAGTTATCGATCAAAAAATTCACGAAGCTGAAAAAGAAACCGTTATTGTCGAATTTCAAAAGAAAATTAATTCTTTAGTTCCAGGTATCGCTTTACGTTCTGACCCATACAAAATGGTTGTCAGTGTTGGTAAAACCGAAGGTATTTGTCCTAAAGATGAACAAATCAAAGGGGAGTCTATCCAATTAGGTTCTCGCAAGTGGTTTTTACTTAAATCCATTTATAAAGACGAAGAAACTGGTAAAAGCGAGATCGTTTTATCTCGTCGTGATCCCGAATTTATCAAACAACTTTTTGCTCGCGAAGTCCCTGAAGTTGGTAATAAATCAGTCGTCATTGAAAAAATTGCCAGATCTGCTGGTGAAAGAACTAAAGTTGCTGTTTCTTCTAATCAAGCTGGAGTCGACCCAGTCGGTTCTTGCATTGGTCAAAAAGGTTCCAGAATTCAGGCTATTTTAAACGAATTGCCATCAAGCGAAAAAGTTGACGTTGTTCCTTTTTCTAAAAATATTAATCAATTTATTATTCAGGCTTTATCTCCAGCTCAAGATGTCAAAGTCATCTCTGTTGATCGCGGTTTAGCTACAGTTTCTGTACCAGAAAATCAATTAGCCTTAGCTATTGGTGGCGGTGGAGAAAACGTTCGCTTAGCCGGGCAACTCGTCGGACTAGAGATAAAAATAACCCAAAATCAGGAATAAATTCATAGTCCCTGGTTTTTACAAATATGGCACAAAATAAAATTACGGGCTTTCGTCCGCCGATTGTCACCGTTATGGGTCATGTTGATCACGGAAAGACCAGTCTTTTGGACAAAATTCGTTCTACTGATGTTGTCAAACGTGAAGCCGGTGGTATTACTCAACACATTGGTGCTTATCAGGTTCAAGGCATTACTTTTATTGATACTCCAGGCCATGCTGCTTTTTGCGACATGCGTTCTCGTGGAGCTCAAGTTACCGACATTGTCGTTTTGGTCATTGCCGCTACCGAGGGTATCATGCCTCAAACCAAAGAATGTATTGAATACATCAAAAAGTCCGATATTCCGGTCATTGTCGCTATGAATAAAATGGATCTTGAAGGTGCTTCTCCTGAAAAAATTAAAGGTCAATTAGTTGAAGTTGGTCTCACTCCAGAAGAATATGGTGGCCAAACCTCTCTCGTTCCAGTTTCTGCCAAAACTGGCCAAGGCATTGATAACTTGTTGGACATTATCAAGCTTAATGCTGAAGTTATGGAATTAAAATCTGAACCAGAATCACCACTTCAAGCTTTTATTATCGAATCAAAACTCGATAAAGCTCGTGGCCCAGTGGCTTCACTTATCGTTCAAAAAGGCACCCTAAACCTAGGCGACACTGTTTATGCTGACAATATTTTATGTAAAATTAAAGCTATTATTGATGATAAAGGTGCCAACATTAAATCAGCCGGTCCAAGCACTCCAGTGGAAATTCTTGGTTGGCAACAAGTTCCTTGTGTTGGTAGTACTGTCACTCCAGAAAAACATGAACCAACTATTACCGAATGTAAGGTTAAATATGAGTACGACGAAAATAACCCTAAACTAAAAATCATTCTCAAAGCCGATACTGAAGGTACCCTTCAAGCTCTTAAACACAGTTTTTCTGATGATGTTTTTATTCTTTCTGAAGGCGTTGGCGCTATTAGTGACAATGATGTTTTTATGGCTGATACCGGAAAAGCTCAAATTTTTGCCTTCAATGTCAATACTCCCAAACAAATTCTTAAATTAGCCGAAACCAGTCAAGTCAAAATCTTTCAATCGAAAATTATTTACGAAATTATCGAGAATATTCAGGCTCAAGTTCTTAAAATGCTTGAACCTACTATTGACGAAACTATTCTTGGCGAAGGTTTAATTAAAGCTGAATTTAAAATTGATAAAGTTCGAATTGCTGGTATGCAGTGTACCAAAGGCGAAATTAGTAAAGGGGATATGATTCATTTAAAGCGTGACGGTAAAATCATCAAAGACACTAAAGTCGAAGGTATTCATCAAGCCAAAAGTATTGTCGAAAAAATTAAATCAGGTACAGATTGCGGCATCACTTTCAAGCCTTACGTTGACTTTAAAGTAAATGATGTTATAATAGCCTATAATAAATAAATAATTAAAGCAGGTAATTATGAAAAACTACAACGTTACTGAAATCAAAAACTTAATTTCTAACGCTAAAACAGCCTTGGTTGTCGTGCCTCATTTGACTATTGATAGTCTTTCTTCAGGTTTAGCTTTGGCTTTGTCTCTCAAAAAAAGTAACATTGACGCCAAAGTTTTTTGTCCTCAAAAACCTGATGCTAATTACTCAAAACTTTCCGGTTTAGAATTACTCACTGATAATTTTAATCAAAACGATTTAGTTATCAGTCTTGACTATCCTTTGGAACAAATCGAAAC
>CAYRYK010000061.1:0-2699 GCA_964428535.1 uncultured Gammaproteobacteria bacterium
GTACTATGAAGAAAGATGCTGCTAATGATGCTAAAGCAAAATTAGAAGCTGCTGGCGCTCAAGTTGAGTTGAAATAATATTTCAACGAAATTCGCCGACGAGGCGAATCTAGTTCAAGACTTTAACCCCTCCTTTCGGAGGGGTTTTTGGTTAATTATTTTTATATCCGATATTCGGTAAAATTGCCGATAACAAGATTAAAACACTTCCAATAATCATTCCTAATCCAAGAGTTTCTCCAAACAGTACCACCCCAAAAACTATTCCAAAAATAATCTCCACTAACCCAATTAAACTTCCCATACTTGGTTCCAAATGTTTATAACCCTCAATTACTGACAAATTTGCCACCAAGAAGGCTACCAAATAACCCAATTGAGCCAACCACGGTACATTAAATCCAAAAATCGGCAAAGCATCCTTAAATATCGCTGACAAAATAAAATTAACCACCGTAATCGAAATAAAATAACTCATCATAATCTGAATTTCCGGATAATTTCCCGACAATTTTTTGGTAAAACATACTCCCCCAGCCCCCATTAATCCCGCCAAAAATGTCAAACCTACTGCCAACAGTTGACTTGAGTCTAAAGATAATTTGTAAATTACTCCCATTCCTATCAAAGCCAATATCAAACTCAACCATTTTATTTTACTAATTTTTTCCTTAAAACTAAATTTCCCGATCAGGTAACCCCCAATCACCAAAGCTGCATAAAATATTAAGGTTGCCGTACCCACATTTAAATATTTAAACCCATAAAAAATTGAAGCTTGGTTTAAACCCATTAAACTAATAACCAAAAACCAAATCCAGTCTTTTTTCTTAATTGGTTTTAAAAATTTAAAAATTGAATTTAAAGTTAAAGTTCCAATTAGCAAAACTATTCCCCTGGTCCATGCCTGAGAAAATTCACCAAAATAATTCGCCATCAATCTTGACCAAATTCCATACGAAGCATAAAAAAATGCCGACATCAAAATAAACCCGGTTCCTCTAATTTCTTTATTATTTAATTGTTTCATTCTGCTTGAATATAACAATAAAATCCTTTAAAATACACTTGATGTCCGAACAAACAGACAACTTAACCGCCATTCTAAAACCTTACGGCTTAACCGAAGAAGAATCAATTATTTACCTAAGTTTACTTGAAAGTAATACTTCTTCTGCTCTAAGTATCAGTCGTCAAACAGATATTTCTAGGACTAAGGTGTACCGTATACTGGACAAACTTATTCAAAAACAATTAGTCGTCCAAGAATACAATCAAAACGGTTTCAAATTTAAAGCCAATCCTCCATCGCAACTTGAATATTTAATTAACCAAAAAGAAATTGAAATTTCCTCACTCAAACAATCTCTCCCTCAAACTATTAACCTCCTAGAAAATTGTATCAATCAAAATCACCCTCAATCACAAATCCTTTACTATCGTGGCGTCGAAGGTTTATCTCAAGTCAACTGGAATTTACTCCATACCAATAAAGAGTTTTTAAGTTACGAAGTTGATACCGCCGATGCTTATCTTCCCCACACCGAAGCCGAAAAACTTCGCCAAGCTTTAATTGATAAAAATATTACCTCCAGAAGTCTGATGAATCAAAAAAATCTCCCTGATTTTTCTGAAATAAAAAATCGCAAATTATTTCAACAAATCCGCTACATTTCACCAGAAATTTTAACCATCAAATCCGACATTTTCATCTACAATGATACTCTAACTATCTGTCATTATCTCGATAATCATGATGTTTTTTGTTTGGAAATAAAAAATCAATTCCTCGCCGACATGCAAAAACAAATTTTCGAAAATCTTTGGAAACAAACTTCAGTAAATGCTAAAACCTAACTTATTCTTGCAACACAAACTCCTGTAACCCCTTTCTTATCAATGGAGGAATTTTCCCTATTTTTTTATTACTATCGATACTCACCCTATAATCATGTATCCATACCTCCTTTATCATTAACATTGCATCGTTTAGTATCCTTCTTGATAAAATTTCCGTTTCATTTAACTCAGTCTCTTTCAAAGAATCCAACGCATGGCAAATCTTTTTATATCTTTCAAAAGCTCTTGTTTGGGCTCCTTCATTTAATAACTGGCCAGAAAACCTACCATCAAAAGCTGCTAAGTGAAAATGAACACTTCCATCAACCTCATCCAACATTTTTGCTACTAAAGCTAGTCTATCCGGCATCTTTTGACTATTACCTTTTAAAAAATCTCCCGCTTCTGAAAATCTCTGGTAAAAAAGAAACTCTCTACTATTAAAAATCTTTCTAGCTATTTCCATTTCTTCGAAATCGACCTTATTAGCCACCACGTTTTCACCTAAATCAATCGCCCTTTTGACCTCCGGCAAATCATGTAATACCAATATTTCTTTGTCCTGAAATGCCTCATCTGGATCAGTTACAAATCTGTCTACCATTAGCAACAATCTTAAAATATGGCTTTTTACTGTTTCAGTTTTAATAAATCTTGGTTTTAAACCTAAGTCTTGGTATCTTTGTATTTCTTTAGATCTATCAAAAATTTCCCTAAGTTCAGGACGTAAAAATTCAATTACATCTTCATATTCTCCACTAAGTTGCCTCTCTATTCCCATAACTTATTTTTTCTCCAAAAAATCACCCCAACCAATTTTAGTGTAAGTTTCTTTACACTCTTTTTCTAACACTCCCCCAA
>CAYRYK010000062.1:0-2609 GCA_964428535.1 uncultured Gammaproteobacteria bacterium
CCAAGATGGTATGGTTAACTCCACTGATTATTCATTACTCAAAAACAATCTTAATACTGCTTCTGCTTGTAACCTAACTTCAGACTTAAACAAAGACAGTATCGTTAACTCTCTTGATGCTTCCTTACTAAAAGACTCATTATCTACAAAAGAAGATGGAAAAATAGGGACAACCATAACACCTACACCAACGAAAACTCCAACTCCAACAAAAGCTCCTGGAATAACTAATACGCCAACTTTAACTCCAACTAAAACTCCGACACCAACTCCAACGACAGGTTCGACTACTGTAGGGTTAAAATTTGCGGTGATGGCAGATGTTCATGATAATACTAGTGGGCTTAAAAAGATGATGAAGAAAGCAAAGAGTGATGGAATGGAAATAGTAGTACTGGCGGGTGATTTGACTCATGATGGAACATCAACTCAATTGAAGGCAATAAAAAATGTTTTGGATAGTTCAGATATGAGGTATGAAACGACAGAGGGAAATCATGATATGAGGAAGGGTTTATTTGATGATATTTTTGGAAAAAGTTTTCAATCGATAAGATTTAATGGAATTAAACTAATTTTGATTGATAATAGTGATTATAGAGGGTTAGATAGTGGGGTACTTAAGGGTAAAGGACAGAAGGCTTGGATTGAATCGGAGGTGACTGAATGTAAAAAAATAATTTGCGTGGCGATAATGCACATGCCGTTGAATAATAAAACATATGCCCATGTAATGGGTGAAGAAAATAAAAATACGGCCAAAGAAGCTGATTGGTTGAGATTGTTGTTGATAAATAATGGAGTGAAGGAAGTGGAATCGGGTCATATTCACCATTTTGATTCATATGTTTATGAAGGGTTGAAAACTAATCTAGTTGGTGCTGGAACCGATTCAAGATTTTCTGAATTTACCATAAAGAGTAATGGCTCTATTTCTAGAGAAGAAATAAAGTTATAGTTTTAGAGCTGATCAATAGTGTAGAATGGAGACTATATGATAAAAGCTGTTTTGGATTTTTTACTTCATGTAGATAAGAATTTGGTTTTGCTGACGGTTAAATATGGAGTTTGGATATATGGGATATTATTTGGATTGATTTTTATAGAAACTGGATTAGTGGTGACACCATTTTTGCCAGGAGATTCATTATTGTTTGCGGCGGGAGCTTTGGCATCAATGGGGTCGTTGAATATATTTTATTTGTGGTTATTGACTGGAATAGCGGCAGTTTTGGGGGATACGGCTAATTATGAAATTGGAAGATTAATTGGTAAAAAGGCTTTTGAACCTAATAGGGAAGTAAAAATTTTAGGATTGAAAGTTAAATTATCAAAAATTTTTAAGCCAGAGTATTTGAAAAAGACGGAAGGTTTTTATGATAAATACGGTGGAAAGGCAATAATTTTGGCCAGATTTGTGCCAATTGTGAGAACATTTGCACCATTTGTGGCAGGAGTAGGGAGTATGAGTTATAAAAAGTTTATTTCCTATAATTTTGTGGGTGGATGGTTATGGGTGACTTTATTTTTGATGTCAGGATATTTGTTTAGTAATATTCCCTTTGTTAAGGAAAACTTTGAATTGGTGGCGGTAGGAATAGTGTTAGTATCAGTAGTGCCTATTTTTGTGGAAATAATTAAGTCAAAACTAAATAAAAGCAAGTAACGTTTGGTTGTTGACGATTAAATTAGTTTTAGGTACAATAAACCCACTTGATAATGCTAAGGATTAATTTCAATCAATTTAAACAAACTTTAGGGAGGTGTGTCGAGCGGGAATAAGTAATAAATTGATGGAAAATTGTGCCGAAAGCAAATCAAGCTTTCGGTTTTTTTATGGAATCGAAAAGTACTTTTTAAAAAATGAGGGCCTGTGGCTTAGTTGGTTATAGCGCCTCATTTGCAATGAGGAGGTCGGGAGTTCGACTCTCCCCAGGTCCACTGACTTTAGTTAAAAGTATAAAGTTAGAAAGTGGAAAGTAGTTAGAAATAAGGAGATAAAGAAATTTATCTTCTTAAACTAAGTATTTGAACATTAACAATTTATCGAATCGAAGTAATTTATATTTCAATTTCGTTTTATTCTTGGCAACTAAATTGAGTTGCCAGATGTTGAGCAAAATTTTAATAAAGCAAATGGCGGATGCCTAGGTTGCTAAAGCCGATGAAGGACGTGGAAGACTGCGAAAATTGCTGGGGAGTTGTCAACAAACCGTGATCCAGCGATGTCCGAATGAGGAAACTCTCCCGATGTAATGGTCGGGAAGGCTAACGTAAGTTGGCCAGGTAAGTCAGGGAACTGAAACATCTAAGTACCTGAAGGAAAAGAAATCGTAAGAGATTCCGTTAGTAGCGGTGAGCGAAACCGGAAGAGCCTAAACCTCGCAAGAGGGGTTGCAGGGTCTGACGTAAGAGGAGGAAAAATCATAAGAACACTCTGGAATGAGTGGCCAAAGAAGGTGAAAGCCCCGTATTTTTAAATTGATTACTCCTTGGTTAGATACCTAAGTACCACAAGACACGCGAAATATTGTGGGAATCTGGGGAGACCAATCTCCAAGGCTAAATACTTTAGCGGACCGATAGTGAACTAGTACCGTGAGGGAAAG
>CAYRYK010000063.1:0-2498 GCA_964428535.1 uncultured Gammaproteobacteria bacterium
GTTGCCCTGCATGGATTCGAACCACAATACTCAGCTCCAAAGGCTGATGTCCTACCATTAGACGACAGGGCATTGAAAGAACTCAATGCTTGACGATAACAGTTCGAATTATACCAAGTTAAAGCCTGAATTGGCAACAATTCATTGTAAAATAAGTAATGCCGATTATTTTACTCACTATTTTAACTTCCGGCGTTATTCTCGGCTATCTTTTTTCCCAAAAAAAAGTATTTTTGCTTCTTTCGTTTATTCTGATAATTCCATTTTTTATTATTCAAATCAAACAAACCAAAATCACCGATTTTCTTCATCTTAATGAAATAGAAACTATTGACCAAATTAACCGAATGCACCAATATCCCAATTATGCTTTCCGAATCGGTCATATTCTGGAAGAAAGGCGAGAATCAATTGTCCTATTTAAACTTGATAAAAATTTTACTGACACATTTAACTTATTACTTTTCCCAAATCCATTTTTAACTCTTTTTGTTCTGCCATTTTTTATCTTTGGTTTTTTCAAAAGTATCTCCAAAAATCCAATCTTTAGTCTTGTTTTACTTTGTTTACCTCTTTTATTATTTACTCTTATTGGTCACCAAAATTCTTCCGGACCAATTTGTTTTTACCCCATAATTTTGGCTTATTCTTTATATTCTCTTATTCCGTCAAAACTCCTAAAATATGAAAAATAAACTTTCCATATTTTCTCTTTGTCTTATTATTATTTTTGGCACCTTTCTCTATTTTTATAAAATTTCTTCCATTCCTAGTTCTGTTTACGACGATGAAGCCACTATCGGCTACAACGCTTATTCTGTTTTAACTACCTTCAAAGATGAGTACGGCAAATTTTTACCCATAGCTTTCAGATTCTTTGGTGCTTACACTCCACCACTTTATGTTTATTTAACTATTCCTTTAATCAAATTATTCGGGGTTACTGCTTTTTCTGTCCGATTTTTATCAGCAATTTCCACTATATTTGGAATTATTATTGTTTATTTCTTCATTAAAAATCTTAAAATTTTCAAAAACCCAACCACTAAAATCATTGGCAGTTTATTGTTTACTATTCTTCCTTGGACTGTTTTTAATGCCCGGTTAGGGTATGAAGTTACTTTGGGTTATATAACTTTTGCTGCCGCCAGTTTATTTTTATGGCAGGGGATTAAGAATCAAAAAATTTCTCTCATCGCTATTTTTTTATTTTCTATCTCCACTTACATTGCTCACACCGAAAGATATTTAGTTCCAATTTTCCTTTTTTTATTTCTAATTATTTTTCGGAAATCCATTTTTACTAAAAAAAACAAAAACCATCTTTGGTTGTCATTATTAATCATAATAATCACCCAAATTCCCAATTTTTTCTTACTCACTACTAATTCTTTTTGGGTAAAAAATACTAATATTAATCAAAATATAAATGTTTTTCTTTCCGATTTTGTTGGTCAAATCTTAACCTATTTTTCTCCTCAAACCTTTTTTAGCTTAGCTCCGGACATCAACCTTCAACATACTATCCCTTATCAACCATTATTTTATTCATGGCTAATATTTCCTTTTTTTATCGGTCTTTATCTTATCTTCAAACACATCAAAAACTCTGATTCAAAATACCTTCTTCTTATGTTTTTAACTGCCCCTATTCCCGGAACCATGTCCGGCCACTTTATTTCTGTTCAGCGAGTTCTCACTTTTATTATTCCTATGATTTTAATTATTTCTTTAGGCATTGATTTTATTTCCCAAAAAATTAAACCAATTTTATTTATCCCAATATTAGGAGTATTAATAGCCCTTTCTTTAGTTTTGCTCTGGCGTGGCTATTTTATTTTTCTACCCAAACAAAGAGCTAGTTGGTGGAGCTACGGTTATCAACAATTAAGCCAAATAATTACTCAACAACCAAACAAAAAATTTATCGTTGATAATAGTCGTATTCCCAGTTTGTATATGCTTATTCTTTATTACACCAAATATCCACCTCAAGAGCTTCAGAAACAATTTTCTGATGAATTTATCAAAAGTTATTACACCAATCCACCCATCAACTCTAACTATCAATTTGCAAATACTGAAATTAGACCAATAAACTGGAAAAATGACACTATTCAAAACAACATCCTTGTCGGTGATCCGCTAGCCATTTCCGATAAACAGAGTAGAGAACATTGTCTTACTAAAGAATTTGAAATCAAAGACCCGTTAGGTAAAACTGTTTTAATTGGCTATCAAACAAATCCTCAAAAGAAAATTTCTGGAGTCTGCAAATAAAAGCAATAACTTTATACTTTATACTTTCTACTTTGAACTTTATAACTGTTTTAGTGCCGAAGGAGGGACTTGAACCCCCACGTCTTGCGACATACGCACCTCAAGCGTACGTGTATACCAATTTCACCACTTCGGCATTTTTTTAAAGTAATTAAAGTGGTCACTGAGGGACTCGGACCCCCGACATCTTCGATGTAAACGAAGCGCTCTACCAACTG
>CAYRYK010000064.1:0-2497 GCA_964428535.1 uncultured Gammaproteobacteria bacterium
CTTCATTATCCTGCATATACATTAATGGCGAATCCTGTTATGCAAGAGATCCTAAAGAACAAAGATAAACATCTTTTTTCTGAAAAGCATTTGAATCGTTGGTCTCATAATATTCCTTCTGATATTTTGTTTGATTTTTACAAATTCAAAGAATTGAAAAATCTAAATGCTCTTTATGATTTAGAGGGAAATCAATTAGATCTTTCTCATGTAGATACTATTCAAGCATTAATTAACTTGTTTGATGAAGACAGGTTCTTATATAATAAATATGCAAGTCTTCATGTTAAACTTCCAGACTGGAAGTTGTTCAATGGAGATAAATTGCAAGATTATCAACAACTGTATGATTATTTAATTACAGAAAAACTACTTAGTAAAAATGATATATTGGTATGGGATTTATTTATGAAAGAAAAATCTAGATAATATCTAAGCCTTTGATAATCAATAATAAAAAAAATCTTTGATTTTAGAATGTAATTATTATATACTTATGACTCAATTTTATTAAGAGGATATCATATGCAAACCAAACTTGAAGTGATTAGTTGTGATAATGTCGATGAAATGCAAATTGTTAAGTTTAAACCACTTAATGCTACAGACAGTAATAATGGTATCCGAATTCCTGATTTTGTCACCTCTTTTCTTTCTTCGGAGATGTATGACTTTTCTGATAAAGTTGGAGAAACTATTGTTCAGGAAAATTTCGAAGAAGGTCAAGATGCGGGTATTTTTTATCAATCATTAGGCAACATGCTTGGTTCCGATGGTGAAACAGTTCATTATTTCTTTGGCAAAAAAGATAAAATGTTAAAATGGGAAAATTATATTATTTCTCAATTTACAAAAAAACCAGATGAAGCTCTATGTGAGATCGAAGATAATTATGCCTGTGTATCATTATTCCATTATGATTTTGGGGATAATGTTTTGTTAGTTCATAGTGGCTTTAATGGATATGTTAGATATGAAGAAGTCTATGATTTTAATCAATTAGAAAAAGATATTCAATGTTTTATTGCGGGTTCTCAATATGACGATTCTAGTATTCTGGAATTGATTAGTGCATATGCTGTTCTTGAGTTGGATGCTTCGGAAAAAATAATTGGCTCCAATAAAGAAGAATTAGAAAACCGTTTTTCTTATTCTGATTATGTTGTTTCAGAAGATAGTCAAGAACATTATTTTGAAGCTTTAAAAGCTATTGTTAACAGTGTCCTTAATTATAAATATGCTATGGATTTCAAAAACACAGTTAATTATTCAGAAAAACATAAAAAGTTGTTTGAACATCTGAAAGATGTATACAATAAATAATAATATAACATTAAAAAATAGCCTCATTCGAGGCTATTTAAATTTCATATTTTATTAATATCAAAAATACGACAAACTTTTTTTGTTATGTCTAAATTATAAACTGCTTTGTTACTATAATCCATAAAACTTATTTTATTATTTAAATTTTTAACTTCATTTGTATAAACTATTAAAGTTTCATACAATTTAAATTCTTTTGTTGCCATCGGTGCTGTGCCATTAAATACAAATCCATCTTTTTCTAAACCTTGATAACATATTACCATATGTTTTATTTTATCTTTTTTAGCTTTTTTAAACTCTGCTGTTTGTATTCTTTTTTCTAATAAAATATCTAATTCTCCTTTCGGTGGACTTGATGTTAAAAACAAGACACCTGAAAATAATGACATAAAAACTAAAACTGCTATTATAATATATAAACTATTTTTCAATTTCATTTAAATTTCCTTATTGTTTTTTATGAATAATAAGGAAATAATGAATAAAAAATCCAATTTATTTTTTGTTTATCCAAAAGTGCCGTAAAACCCCGTCCTTTAGGGCGGGGAGTGGTCAACTATACTATTCGAAAACATTTTTGTGTCAATTAATAATAGATTTCTTGTTTTTTGTTTAAATCAAAACTATAATGAATGCCTGCTATTTTAATATTACTCTATGGAGCGATTAATGATCAATTATAATATATTAAAAACTTTTTTAACTGAACATTTTTCTGATAAGAGGATTAATGAATCCTATATAGGTATTATTGGAAACATGTTTTCTAACGAATACATTATAAAACTATTAAACGAAATAATTTCTGAACCTGAACTTCTCCAAAAGATTGCAAACCGTTCTTATAAACATGCACTAGGATTTGATAAAATTGTACTTTTAGATCTTCAAAAGGATATTGATAAAAGTTTTCCAAAGGTTCAGGTTAGACTACATATCTGGCAACCACAAAACGATTCTGTTGCTATTACAGAAGCATTACATGAACATAGTTTTGACTTTGTTTCAAAAGTTATTACAGGCAAGCTTGAAAATCAGAGTTTTATTCCAAATGAACTTAATCAAATTGAAAAACAATTACTTGATAAAGTCTTAACTATTATCCCTACATTAAATTCTGAAACACTTCAAAATGTTGAACTTAATCTTGAATCTATTTTAGTTTCCC
>CAYRYK010000065.1:0-2471 GCA_964428535.1 uncultured Gammaproteobacteria bacterium
AGATTCAAACAGATGTTGATTATTTAGAAAGTGCTGTATTACAGGAAAAAAATTCGTATATTTTGGTCGGTGTTATTCGTAACGTGGCTGACAAATATGGTTTTGGAATTTCTGATTTTTCAATTAGTTCTCTGGAGGTTAAAGGTAATAGTCAAAATGGGACATTAAAAGTGGCAGATAAAGATATAGCAACAAAGATGCCAATCGAGTTAACATTAGTAGGACCTGATTCTAAAAGAGTGGAATTGGTTACTGCTTTGGAAAATACTTTACCTATTTTATTTATTGACGGTTTGGAAATTTCCAGTTCTCAAGGTATTTCAACTTTAAATATGACGATTTCTTCTTATTATTTGGCAGACAATAGCAATTCTGTGTCAGGAAATTTGAGTTTGAGCGATTTAGTGCCAACAGAAGAAGAAAATAATTTATTAAAGACGATTAGTAGCTTTAACAAAATTGAGACTTCCAATCCAAACAGTGATGGAACTAATTCTTTTGTGAAATACGATAGAGTTAACCCGTTTACTCTCTAATTTTGACGAAAAATTTTTCTTGAGGAAAAGCGACGTTTAATATAGTTCTAATTGATTTAATTATTTTACCTTCTTTACCAATTATTTTGCCGATAATTTCTTTTGGAGCAACAATTTCAAGAATATTCATATCCCCTTCTTGATGCTCTTCAATAGTGATATTGTCTTCTTTTTGAGTAATAGAGTTAACAATATATTCTAAAGTTTCTTTAACGGTTTTCATGACAAATTTTTAATTTTTAATTTTAAATTTTTAATCAAATCTAAATTTTAAATTTAATTAAATTATTCAGTCTTGGGTTCTTCTTCAGCTTTAATTTCTTCTTTATTTTCTTCAACTTTGGTTTCTTCGGATTTAGCTTCTTTAACGTTTTTTATTTTTTTAGGATATTTACTAGGATTGAGTAATTTATCGACGCCTTCGGTGACTTGAGCGCCTTTCTTTTGCCAATCAACAAAAGATTCTTTGTTGAGTTCCAGGGTTTTAGCTTGTGGAGTATAAAAACCTAAATCAGCAATAAATTTACCATCAGACTTACTACGGTCTTCGGCAACAACTATTCGGTAAGTAACTTGGTGTTTTTTACCGCGAGGTAAAAGTTTAATTTTGATCATAATGTATTGGATTATACCTTAAAAGTTGAAAAGTAGAAAGTATAAAGTTGAAAGTAAATGAATCTATAAAAATGAAAGTTTGAAAGTAAAAAGATAAATTTAATTTTTAAATAAGTTAGTGGCATTAATAGAGGCGGCTTCTTCAGCTTTTTGTTTGGAATTACCGGTACCTTTGGCAATTAGTTTTTCTCCTAAATAAACACCAACCTCAAAAGTTTTTTGGTGATCTGGTCCAGATTCAGAAAGGGTTTGATATTTAGGGGTAATCCCCTCTTGAGCTTGAGAGATTTCTTGAAAAATACTTTTGGGATCTTTGTAAATTTCTTTAGAAGAAAGTTGTTCAATGCTGGGGGTAAGAAATTTATCTAGAAATTTAAAAGCAGGTTTTAGACCACCATCAAGATAAATTGAACCTAAAACAGCTTCAAAAGTATCAGCTAGAATTGAGTGATTAGTTCGACCACCATGATTTTCTTCGCCATGAGAGAGATAAATAAAATCACCTAAACTAAACGAGGTGGCAACTTTGGCTAAATTTTCAGTACAGACAACTAGAGCTCGAAGATTGGTAAGTTTACCCTCATCAAATTTGGCAAATTTGGCAAAAATTCGGTCAGAAATCCATAATTCCAAAACAGCATCGCCTAAAAATTCGTATCTTTCGTTGGATTCTTTGAATTGGTGTTGTTCGTTTAATGACGATCGATGAACTAAGGCTTGGTCGAGAAACGAGTCTTTTTTAAATTTATAGCTAATAATTTCTTGAAGTTGATTAAGCTTGGGGTTCATTTTGTTTTAGAGCACTACCAATAACACCATTAACAAAGCTAGAACTGGAATCGGTGCCGAATTCTTTGGCAATTTCGATAACTTCATCAATAACAACCTTTTCTGGATTCTTTTTGAGATAAAATAATTCCCAAAAGGCATAACGAAGGATATTTAAATCAACACGATTAATTTTGTCGATAGGCCATTTAGGGGCGTTTTGACTGATAATCTGATCAATTTCTGGAATGACTTTAATAATTTCTCTGGTATCTTCGGTTACAGGAGCGTCATTGCCACAACTCCAAGCAAATAATGCCTGGAAATTGGCAATTCGTTTTAAATGGCGTGGATCGTATTTGTTTTTCACTGTTTACAGTTGGGACACTGAAAACCGGCCATTTTTGGTTGGCCGCAATTTTTACAAACGATAGGTTTAATTAATGTTGGACCTTTATCGGCAGCGCGACGACGACCTTGTCGGCGGCTGGAGGGCCAATGTTTAGGTACTGCTGTCATGGGTGTATTTTAACAGAAAATGGGAAAAAGTGG
>CAYRYK010000066.1:0-2345 GCA_964428535.1 uncultured Gammaproteobacteria bacterium
GCAATCTGGCTGTCCAGTTGTTTTTAGCCGCGATACTTGCTTACCAGAAATTATGGATAATTGCGGTGTTTCATTTAATCCACGCTCTATCCCTGATATTTCTTCTGGGCTAAAAAAACTCTGGCTAAATGCTAATCTTCGTCAGGAATATCAAAAATGTGGCTTACAAAGATCTAAAAACTTTAAATGGGAAAATACTGCCAAAAAAACTTTAAACGTCTATCAAAGTTTACTTGGCTATGAAAAATAACAACCATTTCCTTTCCATTATTGTCCCCATCTATAAGCAAGAAGATACTATTCAAAAAGATTTAGAGAATATTATTCAAGTTTTAGATCAAATCAGATATGAATATGAAATAATTGCTGTTGTCGATGGTATTAAAATTGATAGATCATACCAAAATGCTAAAAAAGTTAAATCAAAAAACCTCAAGGTAATTGGTTACCAACATAATCACGGCAAGGGTTATGCTGTTCGTTACGGTATGGCTCAAACAAAAGGGGATTATGTTGCCTTTATTGACGCCGGTATGGAAATTGACCCAAACGGAATTTCTCTTATTTTGGAACATATGGAATGGTATAACGCCGACATTATTGTTGGTTCCAAACGTCATCCAGCATCACAAGTAAATTATCCTATAGATAGAAAAATCATCAGTTTTGGTGGTCATCTTATTGCTAGATTTTTATTAGGTATTAATGTCTATGACACTCAAGCTGGGCTTAAAATTTTCCGACGTCAAGTTTTAATTAAAGTTCTTCCTCGTCTCATTATCAGAACCTATGCCTTTGATTTGGAAATTCTTTCAGTTTCCAATCGCCTTGGTTTTACAAAAATTTACGAAGCTCCAATCAAACTTAACTACGATTTTCAAAGTTTAACTCATGCTACTGGTCTAAAAGTAGTCTATCAATGCTTAATTGATGCCTTAGCTGTCTTTTATCGACTCCGAATTCTTAACTATTACGATGATAAAAACAAAAGAAAATGGGTCTATGATCCTGATTTAGAAATGAGAGTTAATACTGGTTTATGAGGCAGCCTTTTTTTTCAGTAATTATTCCAGTCAGACAGATGAATCCTTATTTAAAGGAAACAATTAAACACCTTAAAACTCAAAGTCAAAATAATTTTGAATTATTAATTATTACCGATAAAATTTCTGGATCAGCCAATCCCTCAGAAAAAAGAAATATTGGTGCTCAAAAAGCCAAAGGTGATTATTTAATTTTTTTTGATGATGATTCATTTCCTTCCAAAAATTATCTCAAAAAGGCTCAAAATCTAATTACCAAATATCCTAATTTTTCTGGATTTTGTGGTCCATGTCTCACTCCACCAAAAGATAATATTTACCAACAAGCCTCTGGTTTAGTCTGGTCAAGTTGGCTTGGTAGTGGTGGAGCTGGTATATATCGCAATAGTAAACAATCGCCCAGATTCGTTGATGATTACCCCAGTGTTAATTTAATTATCAAAAAAACAGACTTTTTTAAGGCTGGAAAATTTGACCAAAAATTTTGGCCCGGTGAAGATACTGTTTTGTGTTTAAATATCACCAAAAAACTAAACCAAAAAATTTATTATCATCCATCAATTTTTGTCTATCATCATCGCCGTTCAGTAATTATTCATCATCTTCAACAGATCACTCGCTATGCTATTCAACGTGGTTTCTTTGCCAAAAAATTTCCCCAAACTAGTCTTAGAATTGGATACTTAATTCCATCAATTTTTACACTATACCTTATAACCTTACCCATTTTCTTTTTTATTTTTAAATACAAAATTTCTATCTATCCATTATATTTATACATATCAATATTATTTTTAACCTTTTTAGGATTTATTTTAAAAACCAAAAAAATAATCACTTCAATTCTTGCTGCTATCACTATACCTATCACGCATGTTTATTACGGTATACTATTCCTACATGGCCTACTCAAAAAAGAAGTTAAATTCAAAGCTCATCAAGTTAACTCCAAAAATGGTCAATACATCGGTGGTTAAAAGTGTTTCTATCTCTTATCCACCATTAATTTCAACCAAAGGATCAGCTTTTCTCTCCCAAAATCGCCAATTCCAATGGACTAATACCGGTAATGTTATTTATCCGGTAATTCCAGCATATGCCGCTACTTTACTTCAATCACAAGGTATTAAAGTCTTCTGGGACGATGCCATTGCTCAAAAATTGAATTTTTCCAGCTGGTTTAAACGTCTCAAAAAAAATAAACCAGATTTAATTGCCATCGAAACAAAAACACCAGTTGTTAAACGGCATTGGCAAATTATTAAACAGATTAAAAAGGAATCATTAAAAATTAAAAATTGG
>CAYRYK010000067.1:0-2284 GCA_964428535.1 uncultured Gammaproteobacteria bacterium
TTACGATGGTTGCCAGCCCGAAAAAAATATTGCCGAGTCAAAATGATAACTTAATCTCCGCAAATTAACCGTTTTTATTCCGCAACTAATACTTTGTTAATTCAATTAATAAATCCCGATTATCCCCTTCTCCCTCGTGTACCCAAAATTCATGATTACATCTTTCACATTTATAAAAAATTCTAAATACCCCATTTCGATATTCACTTCTTACTGGCCTCATTGATCCTTTACACATACTTGCCCTATCTCCAGGAATTTCTTCATCCACATGCCTTCCCCACAAACATTTTGGACAATGATCAGTCTCCCCATTTCCAAATACTTTTTCTCCACACACCTGGCAAACAAAATCTTCAAAAACTTTTTTCATATAAACCTAATTTAACATACTCAACATTTAAAAATAAAAATTTGCAGTTACAGTTTTTTTTGTTAAATAGGTCTAAATTTGAAGTGAAACGCCAAATTTTGCCTATTTATCAAACTCCGATTTATCGGAGCGGATATTATTATGACTTATAAAGTTTTAAAAAGTCCTGTCCTGTCAAGGGAAGGATTTAGGAAGGGTTTTTCTTTACTTCCCCAACACCACTCCCATCTTTATATCTTCATCCAATTTTTGATTAAACAACAATTTTCCTCCCACCAAACTCGCCGCTGGTTCTACTTGCAATGGTTGCCAACTGTCAGGGAAAGTAATTAAACTTACAATTCCTGTTTCTCCAGTTCCTGGTTGTTTCTGAATATATTTCATATAAGTAAATGTTTTTGCCGAAGTATCAACTGAACTTGAATATCTTATTTCCAAAATTCTTTTCTTTAGCACCGGCACCATTACCAAAAACCCTACTTCTTTCTTACCATCAACTTCTCTAATTGTAATTTCATCACTTCCATAAACTTTTTTAATTGAAGTATCGTTTCCATCCATTACACTTATTTGACTTACATCCACATCTTTAGGCAAATACAATCTCATATAATTTTTATAGTCCCCACCCGGCCATTCCGCATTTTTTGCCGTATTTTCATAATTAATTTTTAATATTCTATTGATTGAAGTCATGGTTATCTCTGTCGATTCTTCCATACTTCTCTTGACAAAGTAATTCGCCTTATTTACCCCAACATTCGCCTCTACTGCATACCAATAATCCATTACACAATTCTCTCCACTACACTTGCCGTTATACACCCGACCATCCCAATTCAAATCCATCAATCTTTTAGCTGTTTCTGTTTCGTTTATAGCCAACTGCAAATCATTTGTTTCCAATAAATTCAAAAACGACTGTACCAACACCAATCTTTTTTCCGCATTCAAACTTTTAACCTCTTCAAACAACTGTTTCCCTAAAGCTCCCAAAAAACTCGCTTTTTGAGTTGACCCCGGGAAAAATTTTGTCTCAGCATAAAATTCTGCTTGCTCATACAAATTACCATCATTAATTTTTTCCTTAAAATCGGGGACATAAATTTCTCCCGTCGCCTTCAACATTGCCTTCGCCACTTCTAAATCAATTCCAATTACCCCGTTAACTTTCTTTCCGGTTTCCTTTTCCAAAAACCACTGAATATCTGCCGCCGATTTTACAAAATCTGCCTTCCAATTGGCATCCCTCATGTACCAATTAGCTTCACCCAAATGTTTTTTAATTTCCCATGGTGGTTCCACATGTCCCTTTAATTGACCGTCCGCTTCATAAATATCTTTTATTTCCAAGTTTATTAACTTACCATTTTTAAAACTCAAAACACCATAACTTCCAATAAAACCCCCTGTTGGTCTCAACTCTGAATCATTTTGGAATAAAATCATATAATCCCGTTGTTTACCATCCAACCCCAACAATTCTGGCATCAATTTAATTACTTCTCTCCCCTGATCGACTTGGGTTTTAAATTCCCCTGCCATAATCAATCCCTTTTGTACTTCAGCTTTCCAATTAGCCGGTAACCAACTATAATCACCCGACAATCTTGCCTGCAAAATTCCTAAATTATTTTCTGTATAATTTAACCCATCTTCCAAATCGCCCAATTCTTCCGACCAATTAATTTCCTTATCATTAAACATGGCTTCGTTTATCGCATCTGCCGATCTTGCCACTTCAGGTACACTCTTTTCTAAACTCAACACATCCACCAAAGCTTTCAATCCTGTCTGGTAATTTCTCATTGTTTTTAATGAATTTAATCCCCAATCACTCACTTTCTCGTCAATTGCTGTCAATTGATTCATCCTATTATCAGCCAATTTTTCTGCTTGATTATATTTTTT
>CAYRYK010000068.1:0-2279 GCA_964428535.1 uncultured Gammaproteobacteria bacterium
CCAATAGTAAATGGCGTTCTAGGATTATTAATAACTGGAGTATCAGGACGAACCAGACGGAGATAAGCCGGGCGGCGGCTACGACTAAGAACAGTAGTAATTTTTTGAGATTCATTAGCGTCAAGTGGAGCAAACACTTCCATGTTGGGTAAAGCCGACATAAGAGCCACATCTTCAAGAATTTGATGAGTGGCACCGAGGTCAGCCGTCATGAGACCGGCATGAGAGCCAACTATTTTGACGTTTAAATTGTTGTAACAAATTGATTGACGAATAACGGCCCAGTTGATAGCCGGTGAAAAACAGGCAAAAGAACATAAGAAAACGGTTTTGCCAGTTTTGGCCAGACCAGCAGCGACAGCAGCAGCATTACTTTCAGCAATACCACACTCAATAAAACGATGAGGAAATTTTTTGGCAAAATCAGTTAAGTGTAAAGATGATTTTAAATCCATACTAACCACGTAAATATTCGGATTAGTTTGGGCTAATTTAAAAAGGGTTTCACCAAAAGCTTTACGGATAGATTGATTATCGATTGAGTTCATCTTTGGCTTGAAGATAAGACTTTTGGTCTAAATTTTTAACGTCGTGGTATTTAAAATTATTTTCCATAAATGAAATTCCCTTACCTAAGGTAGTTTTAGCAATAATACAAATTGGATAATCAGTATTATTTTGAGTTTGTTTAAAAATTTTGATCAATTGATTAATATTATGACCGTCGACAGTAAAGACTGTCCAGCCAAATTGAATATATTTGGCAGCTAAATCTTTTAATGGCATAATTTGGTCAGTAGTACCATCAATTTGAAAACCATTACAATCAATAATATTAATTAAATTGCCTAATTTATATTTATTGGCAAACATAGCCGCTTCCCAAATTTGACCTTCTTGATGTTCGCCATCACTGCTTAAACAAATAGTGGTGTGTTTGGGGTCGCCCAGAGCTAAACCAGTAGCAAAGGATAAACCTTGACCGAGTGATCCGGAAGAATATTCCACACCAGGAACACCGTTATAAATATGACCTTGAAGAGGCGAGCCAAAAGAAGTGTAACTAGACAATTTAGATTTGGGAAAATAATTTTTGGAAGCCAAAACAGTATAAAGAGCACAGGCCAAATGACCAGCAGATAAGACAAAATGGTCTTTAGTAAAATCAAAAATATCGGAATGATAAAGAGAAATTAAAATATCAATGGAAGAAAGAGAACCACCAATATGACCACTCCCCGACTGATAAATCATGTCGAGTAAATCAAGGCGAAGATCTTTTTTGAGATGGTCTAAGGGTGAACTAAATTGGAACATCAATTAAGTATAAGACAAAAAGTTCATTTTGTTTTGGTGACCTTACCGGTAGTCTCGGAAAATTCATATTTTGCGGTTACATTATTGGTTCCCGTTAAATCAAGTTTATTAAAGAAGACTTTTTTATTAGTCTGATCGTAGCTACAGCTAAAAGACTCTCCTTCTTTTGAATCAAAAATAACCGTTGAATCAGAAAGATTAATAACGACAGCTCCTCCAGGCATCATACCGCCTTCAGCACAACCATAGAAGTATTTAGAATTCATAGTATAACCTTTGGTTTCAACGGATATATTCAATATAATATTTTTTTTGTTTTTTATATCAAATAAAGATGAACTAAAACCTTCATAACCATCAGAGTAGTTATAGAATAAAAAGCTATAGTCGGGTGAAAAAACAAAATCATCGTAATTTGGTTTTAGTGTATTGTTGGCCATTTTGGTGTAAATTTCAGATTTAATAATGGTTTCGTTGTTGTTTTGATCAGTCAGGATTAATTTTGTAGTTTTAGTTGAATCATCTTGAATAGATTTGGCTTGATAAGAAAGACTTTTTTTGGTTGGACTAATTATGTTTGTGGCGTTTTCTTCAGTTAATTCGTCTTTGGGTTTGCTAGGAGTAATAGTGTCTGTTGGTGTTTCTTGTGTTTGGCTATTTTCTGTTTTAATAGAAATTTCTTTCTGTTTTTTTTCTTTTAGAATAAAAAATAAATAGCTTGTTACTACCAATAAAATTATAAAAGTAATAATAAATAGGTACTTAAAAATGTTTCTGGTTTTATTAACAGGATTAACACTTGTTGTTTGAGTATCATTTATACCTGGTTGGGTTGTATTTTCCATGGTTAATTATGGCTTATTTTTATAATGAATTCAAATTAAAGTTGGATTAGATATAATAACTAAATGGAAGATTGTTATAAAAAGTATGGTTTTGGGTTGAAAAAATATATCAGCCAA
>CAYRYK010000069.1:0-2177 GCA_964428535.1 uncultured Gammaproteobacteria bacterium
AAAATTAAACTTCGATTACCAGTGGTAAAACCATTGGTTGGCGGCCGGTTTTTTGGTAAATGATTTCTTCGATATGAGCTTGAATCTCTTCGCGAATGAAGTCAAAATTAGCCGGAACACTGGTAGCTTCATTAAATTTGTTGATAATTTCTTGTTTAAGATAATTAATCAGATCGGTATTTTCTTTCATAAAGACAAATCCCCGACTAAGAACAACTGGATCTTTTTCGAGCTGACCAGTTTCTTTGTTGATTAGTAAAACGACCGAGAACATACCGTCTTCGGCAAGCAATTTGCGATCACGTAAAACGGTAGTACCAACGTCACCGATACCAAATCCATCAATCAATACTTTACGAATTGGAATATGGAAATTAGTGTCGTAATTACCATTACTATAGAAATTGACTGAGGCATCGAAGTCAGGAAGAATTATCTTATCTTCGCTATAGCCTAATTTTTCAGCTATGCCTTGATAACTTTTTAGATGACGAAAATTTCCACCAATTGGTAAAAGATATTTTGGTTTTAAAAGGCTAATTAAAAGAGCATGTTCTTTTTGATAACCATGACCAGAGACATGGAGTTCTTCTTTCTCACCATAAACCACTTCGGCACCCATTTTAGAAAGAATGTCGATCATACTATAAATATTAGAAGTAGTACCAGGAATGTAATCAGGGGAAGAAAAAATGACTTTATCACCGGATTTTATTTTGATACGATGTTTCCCCATAACCATTTTGCCAAGAGCCGAATCGGGCTGACCAGCAAAACCAGCAACTAAGAAAATTAGTTTATTATCAGGAAAATTTTTGGTACGTTCTGGCGGAATAATGTCAGCTTCAGTAAGAGTAAGGTACCCTAGATCTTTGGCAATATTAATAGCTTTGTCGACAGAAAAACCAACGATAACTATTTTTCGACCAACACTTTTGGCGTATTCAATAGCTTGAGACCAACGAATAATATTACTAGAAATGGAAGTAACAAAAACTCGACCTTTGGCAGAAGTAATTTCATATCTAAAATTTTCAGCGATAGAACTTTCCGAGGGAGACCAACCTTCTTTGTCGGCTCCTAAACTATCAGACATGAGAGCCATAACTTTTTTCTCACCAATGCGGGCAATATGAGCAAAATCAGCACCTTTGCCGTCAAGAGGAAAAACGTCAAATTTAAAATCGGAACCATGATAAAAAATACCCACTGGGGTGGTGATAGCAAAATGGAAAGTATCAGGAATTGAATGAGTGACGCGAACAGGATCAATATTAAAGACACCTTTTTGAATCGGAACACTGTCTTGATAAACCGTAATATTGGCGCGAACATTGACTTCGGCTAGACGTGATTCAATGAAAGCAGCGGCTAAACTAGGAGCAAAGACAGGAATTTTTTCACCTAAAATAGGTAAAATAAAACGAACAGCACCGATATGGTCTTCGTGGCCATGAGTAATAAATATACCTAATATACGGTCTTTTTTATCAGCAAGATACTGAGTGTCGGGGATTTGAAGATCGACACCAAAGGCGTCTTCTTCAGGAAAGCCAACACCACAGTCAACAATAATAATTTGACTTTTGGTAGTATCACCATTAGGAATAAATTCGTAAACGAACATGTTTTGAGTGACATCACCAAAACCGCCTAATGAACTAATACGTAAAGTATTTTGGTTAGATTTAAACTCCCTAACCGGATTTTGAATGCCGGAAAATTTTGATTCCGGACGAGTATTTGTTTGATTTTTCTTAAACATAATTTAATTTAAATTTTTATAAAAACCTACCATTGAGGCAGGAAGAATTTGACATTGGATTCGTCGATAATTACTTGCTTAGTCTTACCTTCGAAAATCATTTTGGCCACTTTGCGGCAAAGACCTTCAATATTTCGTTGAAGGGTACGAACACCAGCATCGAAACCGAGAGGACGAACAATTTGTTCCCAAACATTGGCAGAAATATGAAGTTCCTCTGGTTTAAGTCCAGTTTCTTTGATAGCCTTGGGTAAAATATAATCTCGACCGATAACCACTTTTTCTTCGTCAGAATATGAAGGCATTTGAATAACTTCAAGACGATCCATAACAGCGGTAGCAATGCGACTAGTGTTGTTACAAGTGGCGCAAAAAATAGCCTGAGACAAATCGACTGGGTAATCAATGTAAT
>CAYRYK010000070.1:0-2109 GCA_964428535.1 uncultured Gammaproteobacteria bacterium
TTTGCATAGTTTCGGAAATATCGATAAAGGGACAGACAATGAAAGCCTGACATTTGGTTTTGAGAATTTCGTCTTGAATCCAAGAATAACAAGAAGGAATTTTGGACGGTGGAACCAAAAAAGTTTTTATGGGTAAACGATTTTGAGGTAAGGTATCGATAATGGAAATATCAAGGTTGCCAAGTAAAGTTAGACTGATAGTTCGTGGAATTGGAGTAGCCGTCATAGTAATGCAGTGAGGTAAGTGATCTAAATCACCCAAGAATGATCTTTGTTTGACACCGAATTTGTGCTGTTCATCAATAACCAATAAACCAATATTTTTTTCAATAGCAGTTTTTTGATAAATAGCGGCGTGGGTAGCAATAATAATGGAATTTTTAGGAATTTTGGTGAGGTCAGTTTTGTTTGATGAAGTAAGCAGAAAAACGGGAACTTTAAATTTTTTAAGGAATTTTTGAAAAGTGGCAAAATGCTGTTGAGCTAAAATTTCGGTTGGAGCTAAAAATAAAGAAAGGGATTTATTTAAATGGGTTAAGTAACAGGCTAAAATAGCCACAATGGTTTTACCAGAACCGACGTCGCCCTGAACTAAACGATTGGTAACTTTTTGAGTATTGGTAATATCGGATTTAATTTCTTGCCAAACTTTTATTTGGGAATCTGTCAGTTTAAAAGGTAGGGATGAAATTAGTTTTTTTATTTTCTGGTCAGTTTTAATATTTGAATTGAGAATAATTTTAGGTGATTTGGTAAGCCAGTCTTTTTTGAGAAGCCATGATTTGGTTTGAATAGCTAATATTTCTTGGAGAGACAATCTAAATCTGGCTTGTTCTAAGTTTTTTTGATTTTGAGGACAGTGGATTTGGTCAAATGATTTTTGAAGATCGAAAAGTTGATATTGATTAATAATTTTTTGAGGAAGAATTTCAGGAATATCTTTAGTTAATTGAGGTAAAAAAGTTTGGATAGTTTTACGAAACCAATTAGAAGTTAAACCACTAGTTTCTGGATAGATAGCAATAATTTTGCCAGTATTATATTTGCCAGAGACTGGAGCAATAATGGTTTTTTTGTTTTGGAATAAAGAGACGGTGCCAGCAAAACTATAAGTGTCCCCTACTTTGAAATTTTTGGATAAGTAGGGTTGATTGAACCAGAGTAAATTTATTTGGCCAGTTTTATCAGCAACGACGGCTTTTTGAAAATTTTTATGAGAACGAGTAAAAATGTTTTGGAAACTTAAAAGTTGACCAGTAATAGTAATAGATTCATTTTCAGTGGCATTAATAATATTGGTAATATGGGAAAAATCAATATATCTATAAGGAAAGTGATGAAGCAAGTCTGACGGTGTATCAATATTGAGTTTGTGTAGTTTTTCGAGAGTTTTACTACCGACACCTGGTATTTGAGTAAGACTATCCATGAATTGATAATAGCAGAAAAATATTTTACTGTTCGGGTTTAATTGGGGTCATAGTAGAAATAACTGTTTCTTGTGGAACAATTATTTTCTTTAGAGTATTCATCAATTCATGTGGAGTTATCTCTTCGGCAATGTTAACAACCTCTTGTGGTAAACGGATTTCCCCGTCATAAAATAGTTGTTTACCTATATCGTAGGATATTTTACTGACAGAGTCGTTTCCCATAAGAGTTCGATAATTCATATATTGTTTGATTTGATTAAATTTTTTAGTTTCAATCCCTGATTCGAGAAACTTTTTGATTTCTGATTGGACTATATCGTTTATTTTATTAATATTTTTATTTTCTGCTGATGACCAAATTTCAAAAAAATTTATGTCTTTACTATATGTAAAATTACTATTGATATCGTAAGCTAATCCTTGTTCTTGACGTATTTTTTGGAATAGGATGGAGTTGGTACTTCTAGCAAAAATAAATGAAGCGATATTTAAACATATCTTTTCTCGGTAGGAAAATTTATTCTTGGTTACCCAAGAAAAGAAAATGTCTGATCTTTCTGTTTTGTCTTGGTAATTAAAGTTTTTTTGTTTGATGTTGAATGAAGTATTATTAAGTTTTGGAGTAAAGTTGTTGGGTTTTTGATTAAGAACTTTACTGAGATTTTTTTTGGTTTCT
>CAYRYK010000071.1:0-2047 GCA_964428535.1 uncultured Gammaproteobacteria bacterium
CAAACCAATTCCTTCTTTACCTTTTCTAAATCATTCAATATTTCTTCATTAGCGAAACGAATGGTTTTAATTCCTCTTTGTTCTAAATATAAATCTCTTTGTTTATCTAAATACTTTTTATTATCATGGGAATCACCATCAACCTCTATTGTCAACATTAATTTGGAACAATAAAAATCTAAAATAAATTTTCCCATTGGTTTCTGACGTAAAAATAAAAATCCTAATTTCTTATTTTTTAAAATATCCCACATTACTTTTTCTGCCTCTGTCGGATTATTTCTGTTTCTCCTTGCCAAAGTTCTTAACTCATCCAAGTATTTTAAGTTCCCTCTTTTCGTTCTAAATTCCTCCGGCGCCAAATACCTCATAAATAATGATATTTCATTTCCTTTTGTTTTCAAATCCCTCTCCCCTTCCTTTTCTAATTCAAATCCCCTGATTCATTTCATTCATCTGCCCCCTTTGAAGAAAAGGGGCTAATTAAATGTTTCCCATTTTCATTTCAAATCCACCCCTTCCCCTCCTTTGACGAAAGGAGGGGTTAAGTAAAATTAAAATCTCCCTTTTATCAAAGGGAGAAACGGCGCAGCCGAGAGGGATTTGACACCCAAACTCCCTCAAACTAGGTCAAACAATTTGTGACTCTTGACTCTTTTCCATTCATCGCTATTATCATGATGGAAATTAAAATTCAATAAAAAATGACAGAAGAAGAAAAACAAAAAGTAATAGAAAAACTAACAGAAAGAGGTGTCAAATTAACATGTCCTAGATGTGGTCAAGGCAGTTTCGCAATAGTAGAAGGATATTTCAAACAAATAATACAAAAAGATTTAACTAATACCATGTTAAGTGGACCAGGGATTCCGTCAATAATGACAGTATGTACAAACTGTGGATTTATAAGTCAACATGCGTTAGGAGCACTTGGATTATTGCCCGATAAAAAAATAAAGATTAAAGAAAAGAAATGAGCAAGGACTCTACAATAGTTAGTGATTCAAAATTAAGTAAAAAACTTATTGATAATACTAAGATACACGAAAATATTGATCAAGAAATAATAATAACAACCAAAGACAAATTAGAACTTTGCCTAAATGATTACACTAACAAAATAAAAAATAATAACGACTGGTTAACACCATTTAGTATCTTTTTAGCAATAGCTATAACATTATTGACAGCTTCCTTTAAAACATTTTTTATATCAGCAGAGTTGTGGCAAGCAATTTTCGTTGTAGTTGGATGTGTATCATTACTGAAAACTATTTTGGCTTTAATACATAGAACAAAAATAATTAGTGTTGTTGAATTAATTGATAAAATACAAAAAAAATCAATTTCAGAAAATAAAGAAGGAAGCTACACTATCTACATAGATAATAACAACAAAGTCATCAGCAAAATTGTTAACAAATAAAATATTCTCTTTCATCCAAAAACCCCCTCATTCCGAGGGGGTTTAAGTTTCTTACCAAGAATCTTTATTTCTTACTCTCTTCTACTACAGCTTGTGCTGCCGCCAAACGAGCAATTGGTACTCGGTAAGGTGAGCAAGAGACATAGTTAAGACCGATTCTGTGACAGAATTTAACTGTTTCAGGGTCTCCACCTTGTTCTCCACAAATACCTACGTTAAGGTGTTTGTTTCCACTTCTACCTAATTCCACTGCCATTTTCATTAATTTACCGACACCTTTTTGATCGACACTCTTGAATGGGTCTTCAACCAAAATCTTTTCGCGTAAGTAATCTTTAATGAATTTTCCAGCATCATCACGGCTGAAACCATAAGTCATCTGAGTTAAATCGTTAGTTCCGAAGGAGAAGAATTCAGCTTCAGCAGCGATTTCGTCAGCGGTAACTGCAGCGCGAGGAATTTCAATCATGGTACCGATTTCATATTTCAATTCGACACCGTAAGATTTCATAGTTTCCTCGATGACTGGAATTAATCTGGCTTTGAGCCATTTTAATTCTTCGACGTCACCAACTAATGGGATCATGATTTCTGGAACGATTTTTTCACCAGTTTCTTTAG
>CAYRYK010000072.1:0-1921 GCA_964428535.1 uncultured Gammaproteobacteria bacterium
TCCGCCAAAGGGTCAAAGTTCTATGCGACCCCAGTGCTAGTCAAGCATTTCCCTAACCTGTTGGTAATTATTCTCCAAAAGTAACATTTTTCGGTAAAGTAGCCTGTAATGAGGCAATAAAGCTATTTCTTTAAAGGGAATAGGAGAGAACACTCTTAACAATACCTTCAATTTTGAAGTTATCCGAAGCCAAAAAAGGTTCATATTTTTGATTAAGGGATACAAGAATCGTTTCTTTGCCCAACAAAACTTTTTTAATTAAAACCTCCCCATTATTAACACAGACCACAATATCACCAGTATTAGCAATATTACTTTTTTGAGCTATTACCAAGTCACCGTTATTTATTTTGGGAGTCATAGAATCACCTTTGGCTTTTACCATAAATGCTTGACTGGATGGAAATTTTAATAATCTACTGGAAATTGGCACTCTGTCGATTGGGTCTCCATCTAAAAATGATCCCTTTGGACCACACTGAGCCATTCCGAATAAGTTAATATAGGTAATAAGTTTTTCCGGCTCCCCATTCAACACTTGGTAGTCCTTAGGATTATTCGGGTTTCTGTAGAGGTATCCCATTTTTTCGAGTTGAACAATATGATGTTGGACTAAACTAGTAGAAGATAATTCAAGTTCCTCTTGTAATTCTCTCACTGTGTACGGATTGTCGACAGTTTTTCTAAGAAGAGAAAGTAACTTTTCCTGTGTGGTGCTGAGTTTTTTCATCTATACGACAAATTATAGTAAAAACTGTGCCTCGAGTCAAGAACATATTGATATGTTCTACATTTTGTTCTATAATAGAGTACACCAAGCAGGTGGATTAAAAATTAAGTAAACAATAAAATGTTCACAGACCAAGAATTACGGATAATATCCGATTTTAAAAATTATATTGGCTCATACCTTACAAGCTGGACTAATTGGTATGTTGGAATTGCTTCAAGTCCAGAGACTAGACTTTTCACAGACCATTCAGTTGATAGGCAAAGCGACAAATGGGTCTACAGTATGCCATGCATCAATGCTGATTCCGCGAGAAAAGTTGAGGAGTATTTAATCAAAACTTTCAACGCAAAAGGTGATGTTGGTGGAGGTGACAATGATACCAAGTATGTGTATGCATACCTGATAACCAATCATTCAAGGGAGTAGTTTTTAGGTCAAAGTAAGCTGTTTGTTGTGCAATATAAATTTCGTCTTGATCGCCGCCATTATTTTTATCCTATCTTCAGCCGAACCTGCCTTAAGTACATGGAGTAAATATTCTTCAGCTGTATCCCGATCAAGTGGATCTTTTTGAGGATAATCGAATTGGTTTAGATTTCCAGATAAGAATTCTTGATGAAGTACTTGACCTCTTAATGAGTGGAATCGTCCAATTTCTTCTTTTAACTGTTCAGTTAATACTTTTTCATCCAGTTTTATTTCATCAATATGAGCAATTAATTGTTGAATTAAATCTTCCTCACTAATATATGGTTCGTCGCAGTCATAATCTATATGTCTACCACAGTGGTAGTAGACATATTTTTTAAATTTTCCATATTTATATCGTTTATATTTCTCCTCTGCCGTTATCCATTCCCCACAACTTCCACATTTGCACAATCCTCGGAATGGGAATAGTTTTTTGTGCCATTCCTTTTCTGGCACATAAAGTTGTTTTTGAACTTTATCGAATAATTCTTTGGTAATTAATGGCTCGTGATTGCCTTTATAAATCACACCACCGAATTCAAATTCACCATAATAATAAGTGTTTTTTAGAGTTTTATAAACTTTACTAAGTGCTAATTGTTTTCCACTTCTGGTGGTAAATCCAATTTTATCCAGCCATATTTTTACTACTCTTCCGCTTTGACCTTTTTCTCCGACTCGGTGAAACATTTGTTTAACTATCGGAGCTCTTTCTTT
>CAYRYK010000073.1:0-1901 GCA_964428535.1 uncultured Gammaproteobacteria bacterium
TTTTTAACCCATCCAAGATGGGTTGGAGGTTTTTGAGAGAAGGATCTTGAATGGTAAAATTAATAAGTGAATAAAGAGAGTAATAAAAATAATTGGTTGAAGGTAATCGGCTTAATAGGGGCAGTGGTATTGATTGTGTTTGGGAACGTAGAGAACTTAGTGAGGACGGTGAAATTAGCCAGTAAAAAGGAGAAATGAAAAGAATTTGGTGGGGAATAGTAATTTTATTATTAGTTTTGGGAATATTTTTTTATTTTAAGCTGAACAAGGAAGTATTTTTAAACCCATTGTCAGGAAAGAAATCGGATAGTAGGGTTAAGAGTGATTTGATGAGTTTTGGGTTTTTACCAACATGGATGGTGGGGAAGACGAGAGTTTATGGAAGTGAAGTATCTCATTTGGTATTTTTGGGAGTGGAAAGTGATGAAGAAGGAAATTTAATTTGGGATACTCAATCAAAAAAAATAAATGAGGAAAGTTTTTTGACACAAAAATGGAAAACTAAGGAATCTGGGGGGAAAAATATTTTGGGGATTAAATTATTTGAAGATAAAAAATTGGAAAATTTATTAAGTGACGAGACGGCGAGGAAAAATTTAATTTCGCAAATAAAAGAGGTAGTAAACACAGGAGATTTTGATGGAATTAATTTAGATTTTGAGTTTCAAAACGACCCATTGGAAATTTTGGACGATGATTTTGGAATATTTTTGGATGAATTGAGTTTGAATGGGGTGGGAGAAGTAAGCGTAGATGTGTTTGCTAATACTATTATTAAAGGAAATAAGGAGAGATTGGAAAAAATGATTGGAAAAATAGACTATTTGGTGGTGATGGCTTATGATTTTAGTCGGCCGGGAGTGGATTATGTGGGGGCAGTGGCACCGATAGGTTCGGAAATTGGGAAGAGGAATATAGGTGAAGTGGTAGGAAATTATTTAAATTTTGGATTAGATAAAAATAAGTTGATTATGGCTTATCCGCTTTATGGTTATGAATGGAAGACGGTGACAGCTGATTTTGGGGCAAAAATTAAAAGAGGTTGGTATCAAATGGCGAGCTGGAATAGAACAAAAGAGTTGATTAAAGAGAAGAATTTGACGGTTAATTGGGATGAATTATCAATGTCGCCATGGATAAGTTTTGAGGAAGATAGTGAAATTCATCAGATTTATTTTGAGAATGAAAGGAGTTTGAAAGCTAAAATTGATTTAGTGAGACAAAATCAATTTAAAGGTTTTGGCTATTGGGCGTTAGGTTATGAAGGAGAAGACACTTCTGTCTGGTATTATTGATGACTTAATTTATACTTTAAGTAGTTTATTATGGTAAAGAAAAAAGATTTTTTGGTTTTGATAGGAATGGTTTTTATTGCTCTTTGCTTGCCTTTAGCCACTAACTTAGTGAAACAAAGTCAAGAAAATCGAAGTCGGGCAACGGAGACTAGTACTTCTAAGGTAAGTTTTAAGATAGCTTTCAAAGGGATTAAACCAACATCAAGTTGTTTAACTTCATTAAATAAAGTGACAGTGGAAGTAGCTAATGTACCAACTAATACTTATCAATCAAACATTAATACTTCTATCACTCCTATCTCGGGAGAAACCAATAACAATGGTGATCAAGTCTTTCTAGTTTCCAATCTTGCCTTAGATTCTAAATTTAATAATGTGAGTAACTTTAATTACATTAGAGTCAAAGGACCATTCCATCTAGCCTCCAGAATGTGTTTAAACAATCAAAACACTAAGTTAGATGAAATAACTACTTGTGAGATTAATCTTAAAGACACTAATACTACTGTTTACAACTTTTCTAACTATGGTTTACAACCAGGAGATATTAACCAAGATGGTATGGTTAACTCCACTGATTATTCATTACTCAAAAACAATCTTAAT
>CAYRYK010000074.1:0-1901 GCA_964428535.1 uncultured Gammaproteobacteria bacterium
GAAAATATTTTTCCGGGAAAATGTCTGATTTTGAAAAAACAAAAGGCTGGTTTGTGGGATCATTTTTTGAAGAAGGAAATCCATGTAAGACTGACAAAATTGAAATGTTATATAGAATTCATAATCCGGGAGATGTGTCGGAGAAACATTATCATCAAGAAAAAATTGAGTTAATTATTATTCTTGATGGTGAGGCAAAATATTTTATTAACGATGAATTAATTATCCTTAGAAAAGGTGATTTTTTGTTTGTTGATGTAAATAATACAGTTGAAGCAAAATTTGAAAAGAAATGTGAATTATTGGCGGTTCATTCACCGAGCATCCCAACAGATAAAGTAAGGATTGAAGAATAACTATTTTTTTAAAGATAGGATAAACTGATAGGCTTCAAGGGCTGAGCCTTTGGGAATTGATGATGTTTCTTTAAGTTTTTTTAGACCTTTCTCGTCTTTTGGTAAATTAAATCTTTCTGAAATTTCTGGATTTTTTTGGTATTTTTTACCAGTACGTAAATTGGTTTTTCGACAATAATCTTCTGGAGTAATTTGTCCAGACGCCAGAGCGATTGTTTCGCCTAAAAATTGCATCAAACCACGACGTTTAGTGTCTTCTTTTCCACTGCTAAGTGTAGGTTGATCTTTTGATTTTTTTTGAGCCCAGTCAGAATATTTATCATAACTTTCTTTTTCTAAAACTTTAATTACAGCTGGGCCTTTTCCTTGGTTTTCGTCTCTAAATTGAGAATGTTTGATTGACTCTTGAAGAGCAGGATTATTTTCGATAGGACTAACATCTATTCCCGCTTTTAATAATTCTGCCTTAATCTCGGCTACATTTAACGCTTCTGGTGATAATGGGATTGGATTATCAATACTTGAAAGGTTTTCTAACGAAATTGTAAAATTTGATTTTGGGGCAATTTCTTGAGAGGTTCTGGTTTCTATATTCATTGATGAATGATACTGCAGTTTACTTATTTTGTCGAAATTATTTTCTTAATAATTTGGCTTTGAGACGAAGAAGTTTCCAGCGAACTTTATCGACTAAATTGTAGAGTTTATAAAAGAGGGGATTAACGACAAAATCGTAAGTACCGACATATTCGTAAGGGTTACCATTAAAGCCTTGTTTGAAACGATGAAAGCCATAACCATTTTCCCCTTCTTTAGCATCAGGGCCAAGACAACCCCACATATCAAACGTAGTACATTTCATTTTTTGACCTAATTTAATTGATTCCCACATAAGTAAAGTTGGAGCCATAACTTCGCGATGAATATCAAGAGAAGCACCATAAGGATAAAACAATTGATCTTTGAGTTTGAATAACATGAAAGCCGATAAGACTTGACCTTGGTAAGAAGCCAACATAATATGGGGCATATCGGTGTTTTTTAATATTTTCCATAAATCTCGGTGATATTTGAGAGTGTGTAAATAAAAACCCTGGCGTTTGGTAGTATCAAAAAGAAGTTTAAGATAAATTTCAAAACCTTTGTCATTGGTCATTTCTTTGATTTCGACACCATAGCGATTGGCAATTTTGATATTGTAACGGGTTTTAGAATGAAGATCGGATAATAATTTTTCTTCTGATTTGGTTAAATCAACCTTGAAAGTATGAGGGTAAAAAGCGACTTTAGGAGAAACAACTAAATTAGCAAAATTCATGGAAGCTTCGGACTTGGCAATATCTGGTTCAAATTTAACAAAAATGGCATTTTGCTCTTGAGCGATTTTTTTGACGGCAGCAAGCATACTTTCGGTGACTTTAGGACCACGAAGAATAGTACCGATGGAATATTTAGTTTTGGGAATGCCATGAAAGCTAATAGTAAAAGCCGTTTTTATTTTATCTTTGGAATCAAAAACTCCAAAACGAAAAATGGTGTGACCTT
>CAYRYK010000075.1:0-1809 GCA_964428535.1 uncultured Gammaproteobacteria bacterium
CAAAAAACCGGCCGCCAACCAATGGTTTTACCACTGGTAATCGAAGTTTAATTTTCTTAAATTAAAGATTAATTATTTTTTCACAAAATTCTTTCGCTTTAAGTTCATCTTTTTCGGCTGAAAATTTAGCACTATTTACATCCATGTTTGGATTCGCTTTTAACAAAGAATTTGTGGATTCGCATATATATTCTTTTAATTTTTTATCCAAAAATATTTTTTTCATATACATTAAATTTATAATTTAGGCACAAAAAAACCGCCAGAAAAACCTGACGGCCTATATTAGCCTAATATACAATTCTATCATTTTTTACCTATTTTAGCTATAATCGGCTATGGCGAAAAAATTTATCAAACTCAAATCCGAAGATTTGTCGGAATGGTATAACGATCTAGTAGTTAAAGCCGAATTGGCTGACTACTCTCCCGTCAAAGGTTGTATGGTAATTCGCCCCTATGGTTACGCTATTTGGGAAAAAATCCATGACTTTATGGATCCTTTTATCAAAGAAAAAGGTGTTCAAAATGCTTATTTTCCACTTTTTATTCCTGAAAGTTTTTTAAAAAAAGAAAAAGAACACGTTGAAGGTTTTGCTCCGGAATTAGCCGTCGTTACTCACGGTGGTGGTCAAAAATTAACTGAAAATTTAATTGTCCGTCCTACTTCCGAAACCATTATGTACGAAATGTACAAAAAATGGACTCAAAGCTGGCGCGATTTGCCGGTTATGATGAATCAATGGTGTAACGTTGTTCGTTGGGAACAACGTACTTACCTTTTTTTGCGCACTTCCGAATTTTTATGGCAAGAAGGCCATTGTGCTCATGCCACTGATGCCGAAAATCAGGAAATGATTCAATGGGCTCTTAATTTATACAAAAAAACTTACAACGATTTATTGGCAATTTACGGTATTACTGGAGTCAAAAGTAATTCTGAAAAATTTGCCGGTGCTGGTAAGACTTATTGTATCGAAGCTCTCATGCCTAATGGTAAAGCTCTCCAAGCCGGCACTTCTCATGATTTAAGTCAAAATTTTGCCAAATCTTTTGATTGGTCAGTTCAAGACCAAAACGGCCAAAAACTTTATCCTTATCAAAACAGTTGGGGAATGTCGACTCGAGCCATTGGTGGTCTAATTATGGTTCATGGTGACGATAATGGTTTGGTTTTTCCTCCACAAGTTGCCCCAACTCAAATCGTTATTATTCCTATTCCAGGTCATGTCAAAGCCAAAACTTTAGCCGAAAATATTTTTGCTAATCTAAAAACTAAATTCCGTTGTCAAATTGATGACCTCGAAGGTGAAACTGCTGGTTTCAAATTTAATAAATGGGAAATGAAAGGCGTTCCAGTCCGAATTGAAATTGGTGATCGGGAAGCCGATGCCAATTCTTTAGTTTTACTTCGCCGTGATACTCTCGAAAAACAAACCGTTTCTGTTTCAGAATTAGACTCAGTTTTAAACAAGCTTCTAATCGATATTCAAGATAGTCTTTTAGAAAAACATAAAAAATTCACCCAAGATAATACTTTTACGGTTGATTCTTACGATGAATTTAAAAAAGTTATGTCCACTACTCGTGGATTTATTTCTGCTCATTGGTGCGAAAGTTCCGAATGTGAGGCAAAAATTAAACAAGACACTAAAGCCACTACTCGTTGTCTTCCTGATGGTCAACCAGAGGAAGATGGAGTTTGTATTTATTGTGGTAAACCATCAAAACATCGTTGGTTATTTGCACAAAGCTACTAAAACTGTATACTAGTTTTATGGCTAAACGTGGTCGAAAAAAGAAACATGT
>CAYRYK010000076.1:0-1770 GCA_964428535.1 uncultured Gammaproteobacteria bacterium
TACTAAAACTGTATACTAGTTTTATGGCTAAACGTGGTCGAAAAAAGAAACATGTCCTTCCGAGTTTGAAACTCAAACCGGAAACTACTCAAACTATTCTCTTTATTTTTTGCTTAATTTTAACTGTACTTTCAATTTTTTCTTTTTTACAAACCGGCCCAATTCCTATTGCTGTCAACAACTTTTTGGTTAAATACTTTGGTTTTGGCGCCATTTTAGTCTCTTTTCTACTTTTCTTAGCCTCATTTTTATTTGCCAAAATCAAAACCCCTCTCAAAGATTTAAACATTTTTATGGGTTTTTTGATCATGTTTATCGCCATGATTGGACTTTTCAATCAAGGTGTCGCTGGAATTTTTTTGGCTGAACAGCTAATTTCTCTTTTTGGCAAAATTCCTAGCACTCTTATTTTCACTTTCTGTTTTATCGTTGGTTTCGTCATCCTTTTTGATACTTCAGTCGCTCAAGTTGTTAAATTTTTTATTAATCTTTTTAATCTCATCAAAAAATACACTGTCGGTAGTGCTCAAAAAATCAAAGCCAAATCAGAAGCCAAAGCTAAAAATAAAGTTTATCAATCTGAACTTCAACTTGATAATAAATCTCCAGAAACCAAAAAAGATTCCAAAGATGATCTTAATGTTGCCAACGTTGCTCCAATTTTTAAACCAAACACTGGTACTATGGCTCCAACTGCTGCGCTAAGTTCTTCTGGTAATCAGATTTGGGAATATCCTTCAATTGATATTTTTGACAACACTCCAGGTGCCAAAGCCGACAGGGGAGACATTCGCAAAAATGCCCAAACTATCGAACAAACTCTTGATTCATTTGGTATTACTGCTCGAGTTGCCGAAATCAACGACAGTCCTTCGGTTACCCAGTATGCTCTTGAAGTTGCTTTGGGTACTAAATTAGCCAAAATTATGAGTTTGAGTAACGACCTTGCTATGGCTTTGGCCGCTCCTGGCGGTATGATTCGTGTCGAAGCTCCAATTCCTGGTCGAGCTTTAGTCGGTATTGAGGTTCCTAATCGTTCTCTTGAAGTTGTTCCTATCCGAAAAATCTTGGAATCTGAAGCCATGAAAACTGCTAAAAATAAGATTACTGTTCCATTAGGTCTTGATGTTGCTGGTAAACCCAAAGTCGCTGATATTGCCAAAATGCCCCACGTTCTTATTGCTGGTCAAACCGGTTCTGGTAAATCTGTTTGTGTTAATTCTTGGATTGCCAGTATTTTATTCCGAGCTTCTCCAGACGAAGTCAGACTGATTATGGTCGATCCAAAACGCGTCGAACTTACTCCATACAATGGCATTCCACATTTATTAGTCCCAGTTATCGTTGAACCAGAAAAAGTAATTTCTGCCTTAAAATGGGCTGTTGCTGAAATGGAACGTCGTTATAAAACTTTTACTGAAGTCGGTGCTAAAAATATCGAAGCCTACAACAATCTTTCTGGTTTTCAATCAATGCCTTACATCGTCATTTTTATCGACGAATTAGCTGAAATCATGTTGTTCTCTCCATCCGAAGTTGAAGATAATATTTGTCGTATCGCTCAAATGGCTCGGGCCGTCGGTATTCATTTGGTTTTAGCTACTCAGCGTCCATCAGTTAACGTTATTACTGGTCTTATCAAAGCTAATATTCCAACTCGGTTGTCTTTTGCAGTTGCTTCTGTCACTGATTCTCGGGTTATTCTCGATGCTCCTGGTGCTGAAAAATTACTTGGTCGGGGAGACATGCTTTATATGCCACCAGATTTAG
>CAYRYK010000077.1:0-1747 GCA_964428535.1 uncultured Gammaproteobacteria bacterium
AAAATTCTTCAACCATTTGCCTCACTTGGTCTACCCAAAATTAATGAAATTCTCCAAAAAGGTAACGACACTCCCATTAAAATGGCTGCTGTCATCAAAAAATTTAAAAATATTCTTACCAAAAAAAGTAATGCCAAAATGGCCTTTTTAACTTTGGAAGATGAAACTGGTACTATCGAATCGGTCGTTTTTCCAAAAACTTATGAGAGAATTGTTAACCTATTGGCTGAAAATAAAGCTGTCTATATTGAAGGTAAAGTGAATATTCGCGATGGGGGATTATCAATATTAATTGACACTCTAAACGAAAATCCACCTCAAACAGCCAGCAAATACGATTTTGTTATTACAGTTCCTCCAACCGCTAGTCAACAACAACTAATGAAATTAAATAGTTTATTAAAAACTAATCCCAATGGTCATCGAGGCTTAATTATCCTACCAAACGGTAAAAATTTACCCCTAAGCTATGGTGTAAATTATAATGAAGACCTTCAACGACAAATTGATGATATCCTCTTGCCAAAGCCAAATTAGCTTGCTAGACTACCAGAGTTTAGTTTGATATAATTTCAAAGCAAATTCCTACACAATTATGGCTATAAAAATAACATACAAAGATCAAGAATTTTCTGTCGGTGATTCCGTCAGAGTTAATTACAAGATCAAAGAAAAAGATAAAGAAAGATTACAGGCTTTCGATGGCGTCATTTTGGCCATTCAAGGTACCGGTGAAAACAAAAATTTCATCGTCCAAAAACATGCCTCTGATGCTGTAAATGTTGAAAGAATTTTCCCCATCAATTCTCCTTGGATTGATAGTATCAAAAAACTTCGTAGCCCTAAAGTTAAAATCCGTCGATCAAAACTTTACTACCTTCGAAACCCGAAAGCTAAAACCATCTAAAGTAGTTTTAACTTCCTGCACCTCAAAAAACTATTGTCTTATTTTCTGGGTCTTTAGCTCAGTCGGTAGAGCAGTTGCCTTTTAAGCAATTGGTCGCGGGTTCGAGTCCCGCAGGACCCACCAATGTCATTTTACGGTTTAATTTTAGGTATTTGTTTCATTATTGGTATCACTTATTTTTATAAGCATAACCAAAATATTCCCAAAAAACAGGAAGATTTTTTTATTTTTTCTACTTTAATTTCCGGTCTTATTGGCGCTCGTGTTTATGGTGTTATTGCTGATTGGAATTATTTTTCTCAAAATCCCATTCAAATTTTAAATCTTCGCGGTGGGGGATTGGGTATTTTTGGTGGACTTGTTGGAGCAATTATCTTTATCTTAATTTTCTGTCTCAAAAATAAAATTAATATTTTATCTATCTTTAATACTCTTTCTTCGATAATTCCGTTATGTCAAAGTATTGGTCGATGGGGAAATTTTTTTAATCACGAAATTTATAGTGCCACTGGCCAACCAGTCTGGCTTTACGAATCAATTCTCATGTTTTTAGTTTTTCTTTTTCTCCAAAAAATAAAAACTCACCAAACCGGTTTTTATTTAATCAGTTATGGTTTAATTCGGTTTTTTCTGGAATTCATCCGTACCGACACCATTTATATTTTTATCTTATCTTTAGCCCAAATTCTAAGTCTTCTATTCATCATATTTGGGGGTATAATCATCAAATATGAAAACACTCATTATCAACCCCGGGTCAACCAGCACTAAAATCGCTGTTTTTGATAATACCGAAACTATTTTTGAATTAAAAATTGATCACGCCAAAGATCCAGAATT
>CAYRYK010000078.1:0-1660 GCA_964428535.1 uncultured Gammaproteobacteria bacterium
AATTCTTTTCGTTTTTCTAAAAATTCAGTATAATTTTCTGCACTCCAATTACCTTTTGGGATAAAATGCATATCAAGGATTTTATTATCCATTCTTTTTGACCATTCGGCATATGTTTCATCAGATTTAATTCTGTTATCTGATGCATTTATGTATCTTATATTATAAATTGAATTTATTAGTTTTTCGTCAATATTTGCCTTTTTTAATTCTCCGCGAGAAATTATATGATCTTGTTGCGGTTTGTTATCTTCTTTTAAGGGTGCAAAATTAATAGAATTTTTGTAAAGTAAAGATAAAATTAAGAAACTATCTTTAGAATTATACGATGCTTGACTAATCAAAGGTTCATCAATCACAAACTTTATTGCTGGTTTTGCTTCACTAAATTTTATAAATAATTCTTGTTTTGGGAAATAATCGGATCTTCCACTTTCTGTTAATGCTAACTTGGCTTTATTTAATATACCGTCTGTCTGTCCTCCAAATACACCTGTTAACATCGACGTTAAAAGCCATTCTCTAATAGATGTTTGCAATCCCACGTTCAATTTGCTTTCTTCTTCACCCAAAGCTTCAAATTTATAAGCATATAAATAATATACTATTGGAATTAATGCATTATATGATGTTATTAATTTTCCATTTGTAAGTAAAAATTTATCGACTAAAAGATCGTTTAAAAGACTAAATGCTGAAACGATTTTTTTATTCCAATCTTCCTTAGTTGATTCAATTATTTTAGGTGTAAAATTTGCGGTTCGGTATTTTAATGTTTCAATATCAGAAGCATGTATGAATAATATTGCCTTTAAAATAACATCATGGGTATACTTAAATTCTCCTTGATTGTTTAACTTATTTAACAAATCATTAAATTTATCTCTTGCTTCGTTCCAATGTAATTTAATAAATGAAAACAGCAAATCGGAGTAACTTAATTTTTCACCTCCCGAATTAGTTCTAATAAAAATATCAAGAACCTTATCATAATCTTGAGTTTTTTCTTCATAATATGTTATCAAATGTTCATGTTTTATTTTTGCCCAAATTTTAAATATTTGATTGTTCTGTTTATCCGTAATATCAAAACAAATTTCTTTTTTTACTTTGTCTTTTGTTTTTGTTTGAACTTCGTATAGTAGTTCAATACTTATTATATATTTTAGACGAATCCAATTTTTAGTAATTGTTGGTTTTAATTTTTTTTTATCTATAACCGTCTCAATCCAAATATCAGGTTTCGTTGTAGGGAAAAACTGAAATTCGTATAACATCTCTTTTTCATTTTCTTCTTCACCGGATAAAAAATTATAAAACAAGTCCATTCTTTCTTTCTTTTTATTCTTAAACGCTCCTTTTAGTGTTAAATAAAAAGATGAAAGCCTTTGCTGTCCATCAATTACTAAATAATAACTATCCCTAAGCAAAGCCCCCGTCTCTGGGATGTTTTCATCTCCTGACTCCGTTATAAATTTAATTCTCTTAATGTTTTCTTTTTTTTCTAGTGTTTGTTTTTCCAAATACCAAAATAAAAATGTATTTATAGGATAATCTCTACAAATACTGTCGTATAATAAATAGATATCGTCCTCATCCCAAACATATGGTCTTTGTATATCCGGTAAAAAGATGGTACGATTAATTTCATTCATACATT
>CAYRYK010000079.1:0-1644 GCA_964428535.1 uncultured Gammaproteobacteria bacterium
AAATCAGTCGACTTCTTGGTGCTTCCAATTTTTATGTCAAAAAACCATTTTTAGCTGAAGGTCTATTTTATGGATTTTTTGGTAGTTTTATTGGATCAATTTTAGTTTTTGCTACTGCCTTATTCACTAGGTCATCAGTTAATTCTTTTTTTAATCCAGTAGAATTTATTACCAATGATATTGGTTTGTATGGTATTTCACTTTTGTTAGAAATAGCTTTTGGTTGTTTAATTGGGCTTTTGGCTAGCTGGATTGGAGTTAAAAGATACATCAAATTTTAACCTGATGTTCAAAAAATTAATTTTATTATTTTTATCGGTCTTTCTATTGGCCTCACCGGCACAGGTTTTTTCGGAGGATGCTCAGGATCTTCAAAATCAAATTGAGCAATATACCAAAAAACTTAACGAATTAGGTAAAAACAGAAATCAGTACTCTAATGAATTAAAATACCTTGATTCCAAATACCAATTAACTTTACTTAATATAATACAAACAGAAAACTCTATTAAAACTTTAGAAAAAGAAATAGGTCAGCTAAGTATTGAAATTGGAAAATTAGAAACTCAAATTAATCAACTTTCGGTTGAGTATATTCATCAAACTGTTCAAAACTATAAATTACAAAAAAGAATCCCTTCTTTTGCCTATTTATTCAGTTCCAATATTAATACTTTTTTAGAGCAACACCAATATATCTCCAGTATTCAAAAAAATAGTCAAAATAATTTAATTAATTTAGAAACAGTTCGTTACAACTACGACGAGCAAAAAACCGCCAAAGCCAAAAAGCAAGACGAATTAGAAGAAAAACAAAAAACTTTAACAATGCAAAAAAAAGACCTTGATAATCAAAAAAATGCTAAAAACAGGTTACTTGAAAATACTAAAAATGACGAAAAAAAATATCAGCAACTTTTAGCTGAGGCTCAATCTCAATTAGCCGCTCTCAAAAACTTTTCTAGCGCTGCTGGTGGTAGTACTTGTTTAGGTTCAGTTCCTGGCGGTGGTAGTGATGGTAATTTTTATTCTCAACGTGACCCTCGATGGTGCAATCAATACATTGGTAATTCTCGTGATACTATTGGTTCCGTCGGTTGTTATATTAACAGTATTTCCATGGTTTACAAAAAACTCGGTCATGACATTACTCCTTCTGCCTATGCTGCCAATTCCAGTAATTTTTTAAGTAACACTGCTTATATGGTGACACCAGATCCTCCCAGTGGTTATACTTACAAGCAGACCAGCTATAACAGTGGAGTTATTGATGACGAGCTAAAAGCCGGTCGTTATGTTATTGCCCAAATGAAAATGTCTAACGTTGCCGGGATGCATTTCATTGTTATTATCAGTGGTAGTAATGGCAATTATAAAATCCACGATCCTTGGTTTGGTGCTGATCAAAACTTTTCCGATCGTTATTCTCCAGCCTTAGTTATGAGTCTCCGCCTAATTACCAAGTAAACCAAAAATCCCCCACCTTACGGTAGGGGATTTGCATTTTTATGTTTTTTGGCTTCTCCCTTTTTTAAGGGGAGATGTCTCGAAGAGACAGAGAGGTTTAGTATCCGCGGACTTTCTTTCTCAAAGCTAATCCTGAAATACCAGCAGTAATCACACCAATAGTTTCAAAAACTAAAG
>CAYRYK010000080.1:0-1637 GCA_964428535.1 uncultured Gammaproteobacteria bacterium
TCAAATCATAGAGTCAATGCCAGAAGGTTCGCAAATGGTTTTGACGTGGATAAAATTATTAGCATTAGCAGGTAGAACCAACAGAGAAGGGATTATTGCTATTACTGAGACTAAAGCATATACTGCAGAATCTCTTGCTGTTATTTTTAAAATTTCTACAGAACTGGCTAAAAAGGCGCTGGAAACATTTCAAAATTTTGGGATGATTGAAATTTCAAAAGGCATTATTTATATTATTAACTGGGGTAAATACCAAAACTTGGAAGGAATGGAACGAATAAGAGCAAAAGATAGGGAGAGAAAAAAACTTGAGAGAGAAAAAAGAAAAAGTAGAGAAAATACTGAGCCAAAAACTGAAGACTCCATAAAGGAAACACAACCACAATTATTTTCACAACGTTTAAAAGAAGCAGAACAAAAAAAGAAAGAACGGGTTTGTGAAACCTTTGAAGAATACGTAAAACTTACTAAAGAAGAATATATTAAATTGGTTAATACATATGGGCAGGAGAAAGCACAATCATTCATTGTTAAACTTAACGATTATATTGGACAGCATAATAAGGATCCATACAAGAATCATTACTATGTAATTGCAAATTGGATACATAGAGATCAAGAAAAAGGAGGAGGAGGAACTAATGGAGACAATATCAATAACGCTACAAAACTTCAAACCATTAAAAACCCAGTCAGCGATTTCGGAAAATTTACCATTATTGACGCAAATGAATTGCAAGGATTGCCGGGATCCTAAAAATTGTCCACTACATGGAGGCTGGATAGTGCAGGATGAAAACGGGCATGCAAAGTACCATATATGTGAGAAATATTCTTTTTATTTAAAACAGCTTGATTATGAGAAACATAACTTAGTAAAAGGTATTCAAAATAAAACCTTTGCCAATTTTATAGCTCAGACTGATGAAGAAAAAAGGGTCTTGTATAAATGCCAAGAGTTTGTCAAAAAAAAACCATTTCTTAACGGTCAAGGGCTTGCATTGTTGGGGACATATGGAGTAGGGAAAACTCATTTATCAGCAGCAATTTATAGTGAAATATCAAAATCAAACACTGTAATGTTTGTATCTCCTGCAGGCATTAAAGGATCTTTTGAAGAGATACAGGAATATTTTGATCTTATGAAAGAGCCTGATTTGTTGATTATAGATGATCTAGGCAACGAGGTTAACAATCAATTTTTTATTAAAGAGTTTTATAAATTGATTGACTACAGATACATCTATAAAAAAGGGATAGTACTTAATACTAATCTCTCAGTTGATGGTCTAATAGCTTTGCTGGGAGATAGAACAATAGATCGTTTGAGAGAAATGGTGTTGTTTTTTATATTTAAAACAACACAATCAAAGCGTGTAAGTATTCAAGATTGGTGCTAAATCTAAAAAATAGGGATAAAATCACAAGGGAGGTGCTTTATGGATTATTTTAAACTTGTGGTTTTAATTCCAGAAGAATTTTTAGATATTGTAATAGAAAACCTGATAGCATGTGGAGTGATTTTGAAATCTCCATACGCAGGATTAACAGATTCAGAATATTTAGAATTTTTAAGATTTATCTCAAAAAGCCGCTGATGATTAAAGCGGTTTTTTTATTTTATGGAGGTGTACTAT
>CAYRYK010000081.1:0-1598 GCA_964428535.1 uncultured Gammaproteobacteria bacterium
CTTTAGTTTTTGAAACTATTGGTGTGATTACTGCTGGTATTTCAGGATTAGCTTTAAGAAAGAAAATCCGTGGATACTAATTAGTTGAATAACTATTAAAATCCCCTACCGTAAGGTGGGGGATTTTTGGTTTACTTGGTAATTAGGCGGAGACTCATAACTAAGGCTGGAGAATAACGATCGGAAAAGTTTTGATCAGCACCAAACCAGGGGTCGTGAATTTTGTAGTTACCATTACTACCACTAATGATGACAATAAAATGCATTCCAGCGACATTAGACATCTTCATTTGGGCAATAACATAACGGCCAGCTTTTAGTTCATCATCGATAACACCACTATTGTAAGAAACTTGCTTGTAAGTGTAGCCACTTGGAGGATTAGGAGTAGACATATAGGCAGTGTTACCCCAAAAATTACTTGAGTTAGCAGCATAGGCTGATGGGGTAATATCGTGACCAAGCTTTTTGTAAACCATAGAGATACTGCTTAAGAAGCACCCAACAGAACCGATAGTGTCGTGTGAATTACCAATATATTGGCTGCACCAACGAGGATCACGTTGGGAATAAAAATTTCCATCACTACCGCCTCCCGGAACAGAACCAAGACAAGTACTACCACCAGCTGAGCTAGAAAAGTTTTTCATAGCAGCCAACTGTGATTGAGCCTCAGCTAGAAGTGATTGGTATTTTTTCTCATCATTTTTGGTTGATTCCAAAAGATTATTCTTGGAGGCTTTTTGACTAGTTAAACTATTTTTTTGAGTATCAAGGGTTTTTTGAAGTGATTGAAGTTCATCTTGTTTTTTGGCTTTAGCAGTTTTTTGTTCATCGTAATTTGACCTGACAGTTTCTAGGCTGATTAAATTATCTTGACTATTTTTTTGAATAGTGGAAATATATTCATGTTGCTCTAAAAAAGAGTTAAGGTTTGAGGTAAAAAGGTAAGCAAAGGAAGGGATGCGTTTTTGGAGTTTGTAATTTTGAACTGTTTGATGAATATATTGGGCGGATAGTTGATCAATTTGGATTTCAAGCTTACCAATTTCTGTACTCAGTTGATCGATTTCTTTTTCTAGGGTTTTGATGGAGTTTTCTGTTTGAGTGATTTTAAGTAAAGTGAGTTGATATTGAGAATCAAGCAGTTTGATTTGGTTAGAAAGAGTATTTTTGGCAGTACCAAGTTCATTTAATTTTTTGGTATATTGTTCGATTTGTTTTTGAAGATCTTCCGTGTTGTCGGCCAAAACTAAAATTGGAGAGGCTAAAACAAAGGCAGCTAAAACCAATAAGATTAACTTTTTGAGCATCAGATTAAAATTTGATGTATCTTTTAACACCAATAAAACTAGCTAAAAGACCAATCAGACAGCCAAAAACAATTTCAATGACTAAAGCAATGCCATATAAACTAAAATTATTAGAAACAAAATCGACTGGATTGAAGAACGAGTTGATTGACTGTCTAAAGAAGAGAACGGTAATAAAGACCAGTAAAGTACCGATGAGACTACCAAAAAATCCATAAAATAAACCTTCGGCTAAAAATGGTTTTTTGACATAAAAATTGGAAGCACCAAGAAGTCGACTGATTT
>CAYRYK010000082.1:0-1540 GCA_964428535.1 uncultured Gammaproteobacteria bacterium
TTCATTAGCGGTTAAACATTTTGGTAACTTGTAAAATTTCTTTAGTCATTTCTTCCTTTTTCTTTTCATTGCCACTTTTAATTGCTGCCGAAAAACAAGTCTTTAAATGATTTTCCATCAACATTTGATGAGCTGATTTTAATAGTCCGATTACCGCCAAATTTTGTTGCATTATATCAATACAATATTCACCATTTTCCACCATTTTAATTATTTTACCCAGGTGGCTGTGGGCTTTTTTGAAATTTGTTATTGGTTCCATACCTATACCTAGGGTACAGGTATGGAAATTAATTGTCAAGAGTCAAGGAGGTATAATTATTTATGGCAAAAATAAAAATTTGTAAAAACGGCCCTTACATTGTTTCTGGTAAAATCCCAGTTAATCAACAGAAAACAGTTTTTGACTCCGAAGGTAATCCACTCAAAACCGAAATTGTTAAAAATCTTTGTTCTGATGAGGAAATTACTCTTTGTCGTTGCGGCGGCTCTAGTAATAAACCTTTTTGTGACGGTTCTCATCGAAAAAATGGTTTTGATGGTACTGAAAATTCTAAAAATCTAAAAGACGATCCCTCCGATACCGAATTTATTAACGGTCCAGAATTAACCCTTCAAGACACCCCTCATTTGTGTAGTGGTGCTGGTTTTTGTCATCGCGCCGGGGGAGTTTGGGACTTAACTCAAGATTCAGACATTCCTAAGTCTAAAAAAATCGCTATTGAAGAATGTCATTGTTGTCCTTCCGGTCGGCTTATTGCTCTTGATCCTCAAACCGGTAAACCTATCGAAAATAAAGTTGACCCAAGTATTGGTGTTGATTCGTTTGGTCCACTTTGCGTCAAAGGTAAAGTCTCCATTGAATCAAGTGATGGCAAACCTTATTCCAGTCGTCCTCGTCGGGCTTTATGTCGTTGTGGTAAATCTCGCAATAAACCTTTTTGTGACGGTTCCCATTTTGACTAAAATTTAATTTCAATCGATTTTAAATCTTCTTCAAATTTTTCCGCTGTTGTAAATTGAAATGCCACAAATCCCAAATTTTTTGCCGCTCCTACATATTCTCCAATATCATCAGTGTACACACATTCCTCCGCTTTTAAATTTAATTTTTTCAATGCATCCATAAAAATTATCTCACTTGGTTTCATTGCTCCGGCCTCATAAGATTTAGTAATCGTTTCAAAAGTTTTAATTTCTGGTGCTACTTGGATCATATAGTCCCAATCCCATTCACTCGTGTTTGACAACAAACTTACTTTATAATTCTTTCTTAATTTTTCTATTAATTCTTTAGTACCAGATACTCGACTAAATTTATCTTTAGAATAAATTGTTTTTAATTCTTGGTAGGGAACATTAATCCCACAAATTTGGCAAAGTTCTTTATAAAATTCTTCCGAACTTATTTGTCCGCTTTCAAACCTTTTCAAAATATCTGAATTTTTATAAACCAATTCTTTAATTTCCTCTGTAGTTTTACCTGAAATTTCAGCAATTCTTTGTCTCAAAATGTCATTAGTAAAATGGCAAATTACAT
>CAYRYK010000083.1:0-1528 GCA_964428535.1 uncultured Gammaproteobacteria bacterium
TCTTCAAAAAAAGATTTAATTTTTTGTTCGAGTTTTTCGAAGACTTCGGTTTTGTTGTTTTTGTAAATAATGACGGCGATGACGGCTCCAATAATTGCGCCACAAATTAGACCAAAAATAAAACCAGAATTAGATGAACCACAATCACAGTCAGAACGACGACAATCGCAATTAGTCATCTTTTTTATTCTTTTTATCGAATAAATTATTAAAGAAAGAGAAACCGTTTTTGAAACCCATGACAAATTCGGAGATGGAAGAAACTGGTTTAGCTACCGAAGTAGTAATTTCGTGAGCATCGTCAAGAATTTGATTGGTTTTAGTGATGGTGGTTCGAAGTTCTTTAAAAACTTTGATGAGCCAGATACCTGAGGCAACAATTATTCCGGTAATACAAAGTAGACTGACAATAATTACTATTTGAGTAAGTTCCATATAAAAAGTATAAACTAATTTTTTGTTAGAGTGAAGAATTGATTATTTTTTCTTCAACAGTTTTCTTACCATTAGGTGAGGTCGATTCAACGATAATTTTATTATCACCGGAAGATAATGAAACTTGGTCTTTAAAAGAACCATCATTATTAACAATAATTAAATCATCGTTAACTCGAATAGTAGATTCAGGATCAGTGATACCAGTAACTTCAAAAGTAGAACTAGATAAAGTAACTTCTAGAGGCCAATTAACCTTTAATTTTGGAGGTTGATGAAATTTATAATATTCAGTAATCAGGTAAAAAGAAAAAAGAATAATAACAGCAATGATGGAGACCACGAAAGTAAACTTTGGAGTGAAAGAAAAATTTTTATCTTGGGTTGTTTTGGATTTACGTTTTTGCTCAAAATCACGACGAAAAAGAGCGAGAATATCAGTTCCATTTAGACCTAAATAGTCGGCATAGTCTTTGATAATAAGTGAGCAATAAGGTTCTTGTGGAAAGCAATTAATTTGTTCGTTTTCAATAGCCTCAAGATATTTGACTGGTACTTTAATTTTTTTGGAAATATCGGCTAATTCCCACTCTTTATCGAGACGAGTATTTTTGAGTAATGAACAGGCATAAAACATAAATTTATTTTATTCAGCAGTGTTATCACTGGGAGTATTGTGAGCAATTAAAATTTCTCGTGGTTTTGCACCGTTGGCTGGGCCAACAATGCCAGCTTGTTCGAGTTGATCAAGAACCCGAGCAGCTCGGGCGTAACCAAGTTTAAGACGACGTTGCATAAGTGAGGAAGAAGCTTTGCCTAAGTCTTGAACTAGCTTTACAGCTTCATCAAACATAGGATCTTTATCTTCAAGAGTTTCACCAGTAGATGGGGCATTTTTGGTATTATTGTGTCCGCCGGCAACTGGTTGATTAAGAATTTGTTCATCGTATTCAGTGGTTTTTTGAGATTTAAGGAATTCAATAAGAGTGTTTAAATCATGATCGTTAACAAAACAACCTTGAACACGAACTGGTTTGGCTAAATCTGGTGGCATATAAAGCATGTCTCCCCGACCAAGTAATTTTTCAGCACC
>CAYRYK010000084.1:0-1524 GCA_964428535.1 uncultured Gammaproteobacteria bacterium
GTTTGGAAAAAGGTGACGACGTAATTATCACCATGATAAAAAATAATAAAATTGAGTTTACTAGCCAGGAATATTTAGAATTTAAGGATTTAACAGACGAAATAGAACAACAAGTAAAAGAGGCAAAAATTCAGAATGGTTATGTGTTGGTTTATTCGTGTCACACAACTTTGGCGATTTGTGTTAACGAAAAAGAAAAAGGAATTGTAAAAGATTTTAAGGCTTTAATGAATAAAATGATTCCTAAAGATATTTATTATTGTCATAATGATTTGACCATAAGAACGGAGAATTTAGTTTGTCAGTCGGCAAAATCTGATTGTTTAAACGGTCATTCTCATTGTACTCATATGTTAATGCCAAATTCAGAAATGATCCCGATTATTGACGGCAAAATGGCTTTGGGAACTTGGCAAAGAATTTTTGCTATTGAATTGGATGATGAAAGAAAAAGAACGGTAATTGTACAGATTAGCGGCGAGTAAGATCTTTGATTTTTTCAACAACTTCGTCAAGAATATTCTGAGGAGTACTGGCACCAGAACTAACAATAATATTTTCTTGATTAATAAACCAGTCAGGATTTAATTCAGAAGCATTATCGACAATATAGCTGATGGCTCCGGCTGATTCAGCCACAGAACGAAGACTATTGGAATTAGCACTGGTAGGTGAACCAACAATAATGACGAATTTATATTCTTTGGCTAATTTAATAATCGCTTGTTGTCTCTCGGTAGTAGCCTGACAAATATGAGGTAAAATAGTAATTTCAGGATATTTATTTTTCAAAAAATCAAAGGCTTTTTGGGTTTCGGTGGTAGATAGGGTGGTTTGAGTGACGACAACAGTTTTTGACGGATTTTTTATTTGATAATCAAAAATTTGATCTAAAGTAACTGGAGTAATAAATTCTGGAGCTTCACCAACAATACCAACTGTTTCATCGTGGTCGGTTTTATTACACAAAAAAATCACTTGTTTATTTTGATTGACTAATTGTTGGACAGTTTGGTGAGATTTTAAAACTAAAGGACAGCTAGCATCAATAATAATTAATTGTCTATCTTTAGCTTGTTGATAAATTTCCGGGGCAACACCGTGAGCTCGAATAATAACAACAGAATTTTGAGGGATGTCAGTAATTGAGTGAACAGTTTTGATATTCAAATCATTTTCTAACCAATTGACGACGTGTTGATTGTGAACCAATTCCCCAAAAAAATAAATTGGTTTATCTGAATATTTTTTGGCGGTATCTTTGGCTAATTCAATAGCACGGGTAATACCGAAACAAAAACCGTGAGGGTCGGCCAAAATAATATTAGCCATGATGTTTTTTGAATCTTTTTTTGAATTTGGTTAGCGGGATACCAGGACAAAACCAATGATCAGCACAGCGAGCCTCGTAGGTAATTTTTGAGTCACTAAAATCCTGGATAACAACTGTGGGGCTGTCATAGTGAGCTGGTTTACCATCGATAAGACGTTGGGTCATAGTGGCTGGAGCACCACAAGTTTTTT